>PLDW01000379.1 GCA_003136315.1 Gemmataceae bacterium
ACGTCCGTCGTGGGGAGAACAAGCCACTCTGCATCATTCGCATCATCGCCAGTGCGTCATCAACCCCGGCATCCTCAGACAGGAACCCGTTGAGGCTGTCGCAGCTATAGAAAGACGTTTGGACGTATAAATGGGAGGGCGAGGCTCCCGCCGAGCTTCATCAGCTTACGCTCGGCAGGAGCCTCGCCCTCCCGTTAGAGCGATACTTGCTCCTGGAATGGGACAGCCTCAGCAGCTCCTGTATAAGAGGATCAGCGAGGTGTCGATCCGTCGGCCTCGCCGGTGGCCTCATCAAGTACCGGCTCGAATGGATCGGACAGTACGACCATCGAGCGCAGACCGGACCCATCGGTGGTGACGGCAACGGTGTGTCCGTCGGCCCGGATCAAGTGGACTGCACAGCGCCGGTCGAGTGTCAGACTCCCTTCGTGGACCAACCGACCGCTCGCGCCGGCCGTCACGGGCGGGCGCTTTGCTCGTCGGACCAGCCAGACCACGCCGCCGCACAGAATGAGCATCCCCGCTGTCAGCCCAAACAACCGGCCCACCAACCCCGCCGGATCGGGCGGGGCTGGTGGGGTTGGCGGGGAATAGTCCAGCCCCCCGGCCCGGTCCGACGGACCGGCGAGGGGCGGGTCGGTCGCGGTCAGGTTCGACGCGACCAACAGAAGGAAGATGAGTGCGGCAAGGCGGGTGGTCATGCCTCTGGCTTTCCTCCACGGGGCGGTAACAGGGTCTTGATCCGGACCGCGAAGTGGTCGTCCACCACCACGACCTCGGCGGTTGCGAACGCCACCCCACGGACGGTCAATTCGATCGGCTGGCTGATCAACTCCTCCAGTTCGATCACCGACCCTGGGCCGAGTTTCAAGATCTCGCTGATCGGCAAAACCGTGTGCCCGAGCTTCGCGGTGATCGTGATCGGGACATCCCGGAGTGAGTCGAGGGAGCTGGTCCGGACTGGACCGGGCTGAGGCTCGAGTTGGGAGAACTCGGCCTGCTTTGCCACCACATCCGGCGGGGCATCGGTGTCGATTGTCGCAGCGTCCGGCATCGGTGTGGTCTCTCGGGGTCAGTCTTCGGTGGAGGTGTGGATCAGGCCAGCCGCCCGGGTTCCGACGGCCCCCGGCCAAACCCGGAATTTCCGGGCACCGGCCACAAGCCCATCGAGCGGGTCGGTCACTTTTTGGCGAAGGACGACCAGATCCCCGGCTTTCAACCGGGCAACCTCGGACATGGTCAACTCGGCCGTCCCGAGTACGACTGCGAGGTCGACTTTCATTTCGGTCACCAGCGCAGCAATTTGTTCCCGGTTGGTCGGCTCGGCCGACGGGGCAGGAAGGGCCAGTCGAGAGAGCCGCTCCCAGCGCCCGGTCCGGGTCAGGATCAAGTGGATGGGATGTTCGCCGAAGGGGCCGGTGATGGTTGGGGTGGCGAGCAAGACCATGTCCGTTCCCGGCCCGGTCCAGGCGGCTCGGGGGGAGCCCGGTTTCCCAGGGGTCAGTTGCAGTGGCTCGGCGGCCGGCCAGCCTCGCTCAAGCGAATCGACGAACAGTTCGCGGATGAGGTACCCGACCAGAGACCCTTCGATCTCGGTCGGGTCGCGGTCGGCAGGCAGGTCCGTGGGAGTCTCCCCAAGGAGGCCGGAGAGTAAAGCCAGAAGGAGGGGCCGACGGATGGCGAGCAGAATGGCACCGTCGGCTGACGAAGGGGGAGAGAGGAGAATTCCGAGGGCATCCTCCGGGATCGCACGCAAACCGGTTGTGGAAGGCACGGTATCGACTGGTCCCGGCTTGAGTTCCGCCGGGTAGCAGAGCAGTTTCGGCCAGGCTCCCGCCGCCCGCCGGCAGGCAATCGTGAACCACCCGCCGATCTGCCGTTCCAGGTCGCCGGGTGGTGGCTTGCGGAAGTCAAACGCGGCAGGCGTCATTGGACAACGTATTCCTCGAACAACACTTCCCGCAGCCGACTCTCGGCATCCGGGTAGAGGATGTCCTCGAACCGTTCGAGGATCTCCCGCTGGAGCTTGTTCACCCCGACCGACCCGCTCACATCTTTGAGCGACTTCCCGGACAGGTAGCTAATCAGTTTACTCTTGAGCGCAGCCTTGTGCTTGGTGACCAGTAAGATCGCAGCTTTCTCTTCTTCTTCATCCACCTTCAGAGCGATTTTCATCCGGAGATACCGATTCATCCGGTCCTCCGCCAGGTTCACGACCACGTCTCCGAACGGAATGGCGACGGTGTTGTGGTCGTGCTTTGGCTTGGGCTTCGCCTCGACCTTCTTCCCGAGCAACGCCGGGACGTTCACCACCATCGGTAATCCGGCCCCGGCGCTGATGCCCACCAGGCAGACGACGATGAGGGGCAGTTTACCACGCTTCTTGGCGGCAGGGCCAGCCGAAGGTTGGGGTGCGACGGCCATGTTGCGAATCCTCAGGTGTTGTTAATGTCATGTAGTGCATCCGTGCGTCAATCCGCATTCCATCCGTGGGGGTATGGGTTTCGGGGTCTCTCATACAGGAACCCGCAGAGGCTGTCGCATCCCAGGCGGAAAAGTAGGTCACTCGCTCCGCGAGTGACCGTTTCTTGAATGCAGACCCACGCGGCAAGCGTCTGGCAGACTCGATTGGCATCGNNTTCACCGACTCCGACCCCATATGAGACAACCTTACCGGGCTCATGTATCAGCGGGGGCAGGCTACCCCACCCACCCCCTTGGGCAATCCCGGCCCGGTCACCCTTCCGAACTCGACCACGAGCCCAGGGACGGGAAGGCCGAGCAGGGAAAGTACCGCTTCCTGACAGACGAACTGCTGGAACAGGGCCGGGGAGTCCAGGGCCAACTCGCCAGCGAAACTGTCATCGTCGACGATCCTATGATTCTTGATCCACGGGGGTCGGGGTCGGGTGTGCTGTCGGTAGTAAGCCCGGAGTCGTTCAGCAATGGCCAGGTTGGTGGTGTCCCAAACCCCGTCCACCTGGGCCACCACCTTGGCCTCCCGCGGGGCGATCGCCAGGACAATGAGTCCCAGCCGTGGGCGGGGGAATGGGGAGTAGTGGGTGACTGTTGCGTGCAGGATCACGTCTGCCCGGGTGGCCTGGCCGATGTCGAGCATCACCGATTCGTCAAACCGCCCCCCCCGGTGAACGATGCGTGCCAGCAGGGCCTGGTCGTCGGGTGGGCCGGCAACAATCTCGAAGCGGCCCAACTGTTGGAGGTCGGAAGTCAGTGCGGCCTCCACCTCTCGTCCGGCCCGAGTGTAGGGCGACTCATTGAGCACCGGCAGAACCATGATCCGGTCGACCCGATTCCAGTCCCACCCCTCCAGATGGAACCGGTAGAACGTCGGCAGCCCCGGCGGAACCCGTTCCGGGTGAAGAGCGGGGCCGAGCCACTGGCACCCAACAACAACGGTCAGGGCGGCGAGCACCGTGATGGCGAGGGCTCTCATGGCAGCTCCTTGCCAGCCGGTCGACCGAGGGGCGCACCCTGGACGAGTTTGTCGAGGGCCGCGATCACCGCTTTCAAGGTCTCCACATCCTCCTTCTCGACCTGCTCCAACCGATCCTTCAGCGCAGCGATCTCCTTCCGCAAGACCATGAGATCGGCCCTCGCCCGGCCCACCTCGGCTGAAGCCGCTTCAACCTCACGCAAGGCTTCCGCCAAAGCCTGTTCCCGGCCAACTCCAGAGGCTTCGAGATCCCGGATCCGACCGACCAGAGCCCGATTCTCGACCCCGGCGGCCTCCAACAATTTGGCAAGTTCCACCACGCGGTCGGCTGCAATTTCTCCCGGTCCGAGGTTGAGGAACGATCCGGTTGCCGTGGGTGCCGTCCGAACGTGGGGGCCGAACGGGGCGGATGTCCCGCCCATCCAGATGCCCTGCATCGCCGCTGCGCCAGGTGACGGATTACCCTCGACCGCCGCTCCGCCAGGTGTACCGTTCGAGCCGGACGGTGGGCCAGTCGTTTGCGCTGCGGTTGACGGGGGCTGTGGTGGCACCATCGGTCCCGGGGGCTGGCCTGCCGGGCTCAGGGGCATCATCAACCCCCCGGCGGGAGCCACGCCCCTGGTGCCTGGATTCGACCCGATCGTGGTGGGGGCATTATCGGTGGAAGTCGTTCCGGATTTGTCTGACTGGGCAGTCCGCTCAGAAAAAGGCATGAGGAACGGTCGTCCGGCCCCGTCTGTGCGGGTGCCAAGACACCCGGCCGATAGGGCGGCGGTGAGGGCACACAGGCCCAACCGGAGTACCGTCCGCACGTCCATCGACCTTCTCCCTCCTGGAGCGACAGCGGCTAACTGTACTCGCACCGGATTCGGACTCGTTCGCCGCAGAGGCAGGTCACATCAATCGCTCGAATCACCCCATCTTCCCGGATGAGTTGGATTTTTGGCTCTCCCGGTTTGCCCTCTGGTTGTGGGGCACCGATCCGGACTGCCTCCGCAGACACCTTTACCCGGTCTGCGGTCACGACCGGGCCGCCGGACCCGGCCGCCAGCCGTTCCCCGTCCATTGCCGCCTCCTCGCGGATCGATACCATCTATTGGCCTGGCCTTATACGCAAACCGCCCGGCGTGTCAACACACAGCTCCAACGACGATGTCTTGGTGGCAATCACCACATCGCATCAGCTTGAGGAGTAACCGGTCGGGCTCACCCGGCTCCCAGGGCTGACGCCCTGGGCTATTATCCGCCGCCCCTTTGGGGCGGAAAACCATTGGATTGAGGCCCCAAAGGGGCCGTCAGAGAGTAGCCCAGGGCGTCAGCCCTGGGAGGCGAACTCATCTCTACGATCGAGCAAAACTCAGACACGACCCCCCGAAACTCTTGGCCTTGAGCATTTCACCCAATTCGAACGTGGCCTTGCTCAGGAGGCGAGAGATCCGTGAAGGAGACAGCTTCATCACTTCTGCGATCTCCTTGAGTCGGAGATCTTCCTTGTAGTACAGAGTGACTGCCATCCGCTCCTTGGGAGGGAGCGACTCGATCGCTTCGCTCAGTTGTTGCACCGACTCCCACCGTTCGGCCTCGGCGTCTGGCGGGTCGACCACCGCGGCCGGCCCGAGACCATTGGGCTCGGCCGTCTGCTCCCAGGACACGGTCTTGGCGAAACGCTCGGCCGCGAGGGCATCGCTCACCTCGTCGATCGGGAGCCCGGTGGCCGCAGCGAGAGCCTCGACCGTGACCGGTTGGGGAAGGGTCCGGTACGCCTTGCGAATCGCCGTCACCCGCTCAAGCATATGCTGGGGCAGTGGGCTATTGCGGCGAAGTTCGTCCAGGATCGCCCCGCGGATCCGCAGATACGCAAACGTCTTGAACTGGGCGTTGCGGGTCGGGTCGAACTTGCCTGCGGCTTCGACCAGCCCGAGAACCCCAGCCGACTCCAGGTTCTCCACATCAATCCCGGGCGGGAGGCCACCCACTAACCGGCCGATCACATGCTTGACCAGTGGCAGATGGGAGACGATCAACTCGTCCCTTCGCTGCTGGTCGGCCTGTCGTTGATACGTCTGGATGCTGCTGGCCATGATGTCACTCGGGCGAACAGGAGGGGGTCAACCCCGGGGCGGTTCAAACAGGGTAGCTACGGCCGACTGACCGACACCGGTCAGGTCTTCCGGGCGGACAACGGCCACCGGTTCCATCAGAAGGTCGATCGGGATTTCCTGGTACGCCACCACGGACAGGTCGTGGAGCGTACGGGCGAGCGCGTGGTGCAGAGCCCGGCGGAGGCTCGCATCGCACAACAGGGCGACCTCGTAACCGCGGGACGCAGCCTTTCGCGTCTCGGCAGCGAGGCGAATCGTCAGCCCCTCCAGCCGGGCTGGGTCGAGGGCCATCTGGTGGTTCTGGACGGCACGGCGAAAATCGACCTCCAGGCGAGGGTCGAGAACGATGGCCCGGACCCGCCCAGTCGGGTCACGGAACCGGTCGACTACCGCTCGGCCGATGTCCACCCGGACCCGTTCGGTCAGGTCGCCCACGTCCTTGATCGTCGGAGCGTGGGTAGCCAGGCTTTCCAGAATCCGGCCGAGGTTGGTGATCGGCACCCGCTCGCCCAGCAAGAGAGTGAGCACCCGGTGCAGGGTGCCCATCGTGATCACGTTCGGGATGAGTTCGTCAACGACGGCCGGGGCGGTCTCCCGGACCTTGTCGACCATCGCCTTCAAGTCTTCCCGGCTGAGTAGTTCGCTCGCATGTCGGCGGACCACCTCCCCGAGGTGGGTGATGATCACGCTCGGGGCATCGACTACCGTATACCCGGCCATCTCGGCCCGGTTCCGGTCGGCGTCGGAGATCCATTTCGCAGGCAACCCGAATGCTGGCTCGCGGGCAGTCTCTCCGGGGAGCGTGACCTTGGCGGCTCCGCCCGGGTCGATGGCCAGCCACAGGTCCGGGCGGACCTCCCCGCGGGCGACCTCCCGGCCGCCGATCAAAACCCGGTAGGCTGGCGGGTCGAGTTGGATATTATCTCGCACCCGCACTGCCGGAACCCACAAGCCGCTCTGACGGGCGAGATCCTTCCGCAACCCCCCGATCCGATCCAGCAACCCGGGGCCGCGGCGAGCGGACACGAGTGGGATCAAGGCCGCCCCGATCTCCAGGCTAATCCGGTCGAGCTGGAGGAAATCCTCCATGTACCCCTCGGTCGGGGATTTGGCGGGTCCGGCCTCGGGTGCTCGCGGCGCCCCAGCGGCTGGGGCAGTCATCGGCGCGGGAGCCTTCGGGGCAGACAACCGTTGGGCCAGTCCGAACATCGCAAGCCCCAGGGCGAGGAACGGGAGCCACGGCATCCCGGGCATGATCGCCAGCCCCATCAGGATGAACGAGCCGAGCCGCATCGGCCCGGCGGCCGCCCCGAACTGGATCCCAATCTCCTGCCCCAGGCTGCTCTCACTCGTCGCCTTGGTCACCAGCATCCCAGACGCGGTGGCCGTGATCAGGGCCGGGATCTGAGTGATCAGCCCATCGCCAATCGTCAGGATCGAATACTTGTTCACTGCCAGGGCTATCGTTTGTCCCTTTGTCAGCCCGATGATGATCCCGCCGATCAGGTTGACTCCGGTGATGATGATGGCAGCGATTGCGTCCCCGCGGACAAACCGACTGGCCCCATCCATCGTGCCGTAGAACTCGGTCTCCCTCAGTAAACCTTGCCGACGGCGGCGGGCCTCGACCTCGTTGATCAGCCCGGCGTTCATCTCCGCATCAATGGCCATCTGCTTGCCAGGCATCGAGTCAAGAGTAAACCGGGCGGCCACCTCGGACACCCGGCTGGCACCGCGGGTGATTACCACAAATTGGATGATGATCAGGATCAAAAAGATCACCATTCCAACGATAAGATTTCCTCCGACCACAAACTTTCCGAACGCAAGCACAACTTTCCCAGCATCTCCATCAAGGAGCACGAGCCGTGTGGTCGCGACGTTTAACGAGAGCCGAAACAGAGTCAGGAGCAAAAGCAACGAAGGAAACGTCGAGAATTCCAGTGGCTGCCGAACGGTCAGGGTGATCAACAGCAGGAGGATCGTGGCACTCAGGTTAAACGCCAGGAGCAAATCGAGCAGGTAGGTCGGCAGAGGAATCAGGAACACGATGAGCAGGCCGAGCAGGCCCACCGAGAGCAATAATTCACTCCGCGGGAGGACAATTCCAGTCGCGGGGGGAGAGTTATTCGCCATCGCAATTCCGTTCGCATCTTCGCCGGTTACGGCGACACCATGATTTAGAACACGCCGGTCGGGCCTACGAGGCTCTGGGCTGAAATCTGCCCCGTTTTCTCACCTGCTTTTCCACTCCCCTCTGAGAATTCACACTGCCGCCTATGGCACTGGCAGAATAACCAGCCGGGGTCTCAATTCGGAGTGGTTCCCAGGGCTTCCGCCCTGGGCTAAGAACGGCCGCCGCTCCGCGGCTCAAAACCCTTCCTTTACCGGCCGTAGGCCAATTGTTCTTAGCCCCGGATGGGGCGTTCGTTCTGAGCCCAGGGCGGAAGCCCTGGGCGGGCTCCGCGGCTCAAACCCCTTCCTTTACCGGCCGTAGGCCGCTCGTTCTTAGCCCCGGATGGGGCGTTCGTTCTGAGCCCAGGGCGGAAGGGCGCTTCATCGTTCGCCGTCCTCGCCCGCGAAGAGAATTCGCTCGCCCTCAACTGCCACTCGGTGGGGCCTGGTTGGTACCACGAAGCCCATACACGAACGCGAGCACTTCGGCGACAGCCCGAAACAGTGGCCCAGGAATCGGCTGACCCTCCCGCACCCCAGCGTACACAGCGCGGGCGAGGGCTGGCCGCTCCAACACCGGGATAGAGTGATTGCGGGCGAGCCGGGCGATTCGCAGGGCGAACATCCCGGCCCCCCGTGCCACCACCACTGGGGCTGCGTCCCGGGTGGGGTCGTAGCGGAGAGCGACGGCATAGTGGGTCGGGTTGGTAAGTACGACCGTGGCCTTCGGGATCTCGGCCAGCATCCGCCGTTTCGCCCGTTCGCGCTGAAGCTGGCGAATCCGGGCCTTGATCTGGGGGCTGCCCTCCTCCTGTTTTTGTTCTTCCTTCAGTTCCTGCTTGGTCATCCGGAGCGACTGCTCGAATTTTCGACGCTGGAACACATAGTCCAGGAGAGCAACCAGTGCGACTGAGGCGACAAGGTAAAGCGCCAACCGCATGACCACCGCCCAACCCGCCGCCACAGCTCCCCCAAGGCGGTCCCGGCTGAGACCGGTGATGATTCCACCACGTCGTTCGAGGACCACATAAGCGACTATAGCCAGGGCGATGACCTTCAGAATGATCAGCCCCCCGCGGACCAGCGCGGCCGTCGAGAAGAGTCTGCCAAACCCTGCCACCGGGTTGAGCCTGTCAAAATTCGGCTCCAGTTTCTCGGTGTTGATCTGGAACCCCACCTGGACGATGCTCGCACTGACCCCGACTGCGAGCAAAAGGCCGAAAAACGGGGCCAACGCAGCGAGCATCCGAGCCACCACTCGCAGGAGCACCTCCTGGGCCTCCGACGATCCGAACTCCCCACTCACGAGCCCGACGAGGTTGTGTCGAAACACGTCGTACATCGCCGCCCAGATCGCTGGACCGATCTCGTTGAGTCCGATCACCCCAGCGAGCAGGACCAGGCTACCGACCATCTCAGCGCTAAACGGAACCTGACCCTGACGACGCGCCTCCTGTCGCCGTCGCGGTGTCGGATCCTCGGTTTTTGACTCTGCGTCTGGTTCGTCGGCCACGGACTCACCCAGGGAAAATCACGAACGGCCGCCCCCGCCCCGGTGGTCGAGCTGCGCTCNNACGCGGAACGCGGAACGCGGAACCAAACCCAAAATTAGGAACGCGCAGCGGAGGCAGTTCTGCATTCTTCTCTTCCGTTCCGAGTTCCGCGTTCCGAGTTCCGCGTTCTTCTGTTCCGCGTCACTTAACCCCCCAAGAGGGCTGGAATGCTGGCTCCGGTTCGGGCGATGATCGTGTGCATGGTCAGGACGATTTCCGGGAGCAGGAACAGCCCCCCGACCAGAACGACCAGCACCTGGAGGGTGAACCCAACAGAGTAGATGTTCAGTTGCGGGGCAGCTCGGGCCATCACTGCCATGGTGATCGCCAGGAGGAACAGGCACAAGGCGAGGGGGCCGGCCAGAAGGAGGCCCATCTCGTAGGCCACAGCCAGCCCGTCGACCATTGGCAAGGGGGGTGCCGCTGCTGCTCCACCCAGCGGCAAGTGAGCGAAGGAGGCGTGCAGGGCACCGAGCGCAACATGGTGCCCATCCGCGACCAGGAACACCAGCGCGGCAGCGGTTTCAAAAATCCGGGTCAGTACTCCGGACGGCTCAGCCCCGCTCGGCCCGGCCTGCGGGGAGACGTTCAGCCCGATCTGCTGGGTGAGGAACTCCCCAGCAACCCGTGCGGGGAGCAAGAACAGCCCGAACGCGAACCCCATCGCCAGGCCGATCAGGGTCTCACGTACAAGCGCAATCGCGTATCGGAGCGGGTGAATATCGGCAGATCGGGCCGCCAGATCCGGATCCCAGCCAGGGCCAATCGTGCCGACATAGAACGCAGCCAGAGCCAGCGCCAGCCCAACCCGGACGAGCCGCGGGGTTTGTGCGGCGGATGGAGGAAGGACGGCGACGAACGCCCCGATCCTGGCGAGGATCAGCCCAAAATACACCACCACTGCCGGGGTCACTGGCCAGCTCCCGCAGCGTAGCCGATCATCCGTCGGGCCAATTCCGTCGCCTGCTGAAGCGATGCACCAAGCGTGGCGATGATCGCCAGCCCCACGAGCACGATCCGCGGGACGTAGCTGAGGGTTTGATCCTGGATGCTGGTGACCGTCTGGAACAGGCTGACAGCGACACCGACCATAAGACTGACGAGCAGCGCTGGCATGGCGACCAGAAGGGAGACCAGAAACAGCTCCTGAGTCATCCGTATCACTTGTTCGGTAGTCATAATACCCGACCTCCTTGTCGGGTCTGCCAGGGTGGTCCGCGCGAACGGAGGCGGATGCCTAATCACGTTCAGCTCAAGGCGAGTCACCCGCCTCGATTCACCCATAACTCGCTGCGATCGCATGGCTCACGAGGTGCCACCCATCGGCCAAGACGAAGAGGAGGATCTTGAAGGGAGCCGAAATGGTGACCGGGGGCATCATCACCATACCCATCGAAGTGAGAATGCTCGATACAACGAGATCGACCATCAGGAACGGGACGAAGATGCAGAACCCCATCACGAATGCGGTCTTCAACTCGCTGATCACGAACGCGGGGATCACGGTCAACATCGGAGACTGTTCTGGCGATTCCACTGTCTTGTTCCCGCTCAGATGGAGGAACAGAGCGAGATCCTGTTTGCGAGTGTGCTGGAGCAAGAACCGCTTGTGGACCTCTCCACCGACTCTGATGGCTTCTTGTGCGGTCATTTGCTTGTTCAGGTAAGGTTGCAGTGCCTTCTGGTCGATCTCGGTAAAGGTCGGCTGCATGATGAACAGGGTGAGGAAAATTGACAGCCCCGTGAGGACGAGATTCGGTGGCACCTGCTGAGTGGCGAGCCCTTGCCGGACGAACGACAGCACGATGATCACCCGGGTGTAACAGGTGAGCACCATCAGGGCTGATGGAAGAAGGGTGGATAGCCCCAGCAACAGGGCGATTTGAACCGGCGGCGAGGCGTTCTGGAGGTTCAGCCCATCCGGTCGGTTGAACAGGTCGAAGACATCGGGCATGGACCCACCTCCGTGTGGGTGCGGTGAATCAAACGGACGCCCACCCCAACGGGGGGGAAGGCGCGATGAGAACACCTCCCCCGGAGGGAGAGGTGAGTCAAATCAGCCTCCGGCTCCCCCTTCCTTTCCGGGGAAGGGGGTTAGGTTGTGGTTCGCAGGCGAGCGATCAAGGCGGCGATATCGTCTGAGTTCGGGGACGGGACGGTCACCCGGATCGGACCGGTTACGACTCCCGGAGAGACCACCGCAGGTGTCGGCTCCGAGACCGGCTCGCTGAGAACCTCCTGCTCCTGTCCTGAGGCCGGGCCTGGCAACTCCACCAGTGACTTCACGCCCCACGGGTCGATGCCCAGGAGCAACCTTCGTTCGCCAGCTCTCACCAAATGGACCGTACACCGCAGATCAACAGGGAGAGTGGCCAGAACCTCCATGTTCCGGGTCGGTGCGGGGGCTCGTTTCCCGACCAGGCGGGCCGTAAGGACGCACAGGCCACAGACGACCACAAGGCTTCCGACCAGCCGCGCCAGTGCCACACCCAGCCCAGGGCCATCGACAGGGGCCACTGGCCCCGGGTGTCCGGGCTTTGCTGCCGCGACGGGCGATTCCGATCGGGAGGTTCGCCCCTGGTCCGGATCAGTCTCGGGTAGCAACCGGGGCAACCCGAACCCGATGGTCACGACCAGTATCCCCGCCCCGATGAGCATCGGAGGAACCCGTCTCGCGGGTGGCCGGGTCGGGTCGGTGGGGCTCGTCATCACGCGGCTCCGACCAGGACTTGGGTCAGGGGCTTCGGATCGGGGACGGGGGCGGGGCCGCAGCCGGGAGGACGGTCGGCCCACCACCCGTTGTCGGCGTTCGACGGAGCCCGCGAATTTTGTCGGTGATAGTTGCCGCCAGGGTTGGGTCGGTTTTCTGAATCTCGGCGAGAACCTGGGCCGTTTGGCGATCCTTCATTTCGGCAAGGATCGCCACAACGGTGTCGAGCTTACCGGAATCGCCCATCTGCTTCATGATCCCGGCAGCGCTCTCCGGTGCCATGGCGTTGTAAGTCTCCGCCAGTTGTTTGATGTTCTTCCGCTCAGCAATAGGGTCCAGTCCGGCCGGCAGTTTTGCGGTGGTGGCGGCCTTGGCCTCGACCTCCGCTGCCCGGCCCGCCACGTTTTTGGTCTCGGCGGTCACTTGCCGCACCAGGGCGTCGACCGCCTCCCCCTCGGCCTGGAGGTCGCGCAGAACCAGATCCATTTGAGCCTTCCGCCGCTCCAACCGTTCCTCCTGGCGAAGGACCGAGGTCGCGAGGTCGGTCTGGGTCCCGGCGGGCGAATCGTGTTTCGCGACGGGGTGGGAATCCCCTGCGGGCGTGTCATGCCCGGCGTCGGAGTCTTTCCCCCCCTTTTTGGGGTTCTTCTCGCCAGACTCCTTCTCGTTCGCCGCCTGCTTGGACTGGTTAAGCCAGAGCGACAAGGCGGCCGAGATCGAGAACAGTAGCAGCGCGGCCATCGCGAGTTGCATGAAATACTTCATGATGGCTCTGGGGGGCTAGTGACCTCGTCGCGGGCCGCCTGCCAGCGGCGGAGTCCCAGTTCATCCAGACGTTCCTGGTCAACCTGCTGAGCCTCCTGTCGCCACTCGTCCCACTGCTGGCGTCGCAGGGTTGCGATGGCCTCCACCTCGGTCGCAACCCGCGCCCGCTTCTGGGCCGCCGCCCGCAGTTGCTTCTCGGCTGCGTCGACCTCTGCCTCCGCTGCCTGGATCGATTGTCCAATCCGACCAGACAGATCCGAGGCTGCTGCCCAGTGGTGAGCTGCAACAGGCCGACCGACACCCGCGAGCACGTGGTCGGACACCCGTGACAGTTCGTCGTGGTGGCGCTGAAGGATCGCCCTGGCCCGGTTGACGGCGTCCCCGGCACGCTGCTGCTCCAACTCGGCCACTCTCTCAAGCTGCCGCTTGATCTTGAGGACGCGGTCCAGTGGGAAATCGAATCGTTTCACGGTCTCCCACCTCCTCAGTCGCGGGGGTTATGGCGAACTGCCCAGCCTGTGTCAAGCCAGAGCGGAGCCCCCTGAACCCAGGGCGTTGCCCCCTGAACCCAGGGCGTTGCCCCCTGAACCCAGGGCGTTGCCCTGGGCTAAGAGATCTCAGCCTTTCAGGCTGAAAACCCATCCACGTGGAGGCCGCGGTCTGACCGTCTTCACCCTGAAGGGGTGAGATCTCTCAGCCCAGCGCAACGCCCTGGGTTCAGGGGGGCTGAAAACCCATCCACGTGGAGGCCGCGGTCTGACCGTCTTCACCCTGAAGGGGTGAGATCTCTCAGCCCAGCGCAACGCCCTGGGTTCAGGGGGCTCACAACCCCATCATCGCAGATTCAGAACGGCCATGCCTGGGAAATCTGGAGCAGGGCCGCGCGGGTCTGATCGAACCGGACAGGTTCGCCCACACCTTGCTGGAGAAATTTGTCGATCCGGGGCATTAGTTCGACTGCCTTATCCACCTGGGGGCTCGACCCGCGGGTATAGGCCCCGATCCGAATCAAATCCTGTACTTCTGCGTAAGTCGCCATGATCGCCCGGAACTTCCTGGCCGCGACTGCGTGCTCGCGGTCGACCACGTCAGGGGCTACACGGCTAATGCTCCGGGCCACGTCGATTGCCGGGTAGCACCCCTTCTCGGCGATCTTCCGATCCAGGACGATATGCCCATCCACCATCGACCGAACGGCATCGCTTACCGGTTCATCGAAGTCCCCACCGTCGACCAGCACGGTTAGCAAGGCGGTGATCCCCCCGACAGCTGCATTCCCGAGCCTCTCGACCGTGTTGGCCAGCACCTGGAAAACGCTTGGCGTGTATCCGCGGGAACTTGGCGGCTCACCGAGCATCAGACCCAGATCCCGCTGCGCCATGGCCAGCCGGGTGAGGCTATCGATCATGAACAGGACGTTTGCACCGCCGTCCCGGAAATAATCCGCTATGGCGATCGCAGCCTGGCTGGCCCGAACCCGCATGAGGGGGGTCTGCTCGCAGGTTGCCACGATCACGACCGACCGTGCCATTCCCTCCGGCCCGATGCAATCTTCCAGAAACGGGGCAACTTCCCGGCCCCGCTCCCCAATCAGGGCGATGACATTGACATCCGCCTCGGACCCCTTCGCGATCTCGCCAAGGAGTGTGCTCTTTCCAACCCCGGACCCGGCAAAGATCCCCACCCGCTGGCCCCGGCCGCAGGTGAGCAGCCCATCAATGGCCCGGATGCCGGTCACGAATGGCTTGCGAATCCGCTGTCGATCCAGGGCCGGGGGCGGGGGGCGGTTGGACGGGCGCATTGGGCATCCCGCCAGAGGGCCGAGGTCGTCGAGCGGGCGGCCGAGTCCATCAATCACACGGCCGAGCAAGTTCGGCCCGGTCGGGACCGTGAGTCCGCGGCCTTTGCGAATCACGGCCATACCAGGCCGCAGGTTATCGGCCGGGTCGAATGGGACGAGGTAGGCCAAATCCTTCTCGAAGCCGATCACCTCGGCGAGCACCGAGTCGTCATCGTCTCCGAGGATGACGCAGTGGTCGCCAACGGCGGCTGGCAGGTTACAGGTCATCACTCCGGTCACGCTCTTGAGCCGCCCGCCCATGCGGTACAGAGGGGTGGTGGTGATGCTGCGGTTGAGTGAGGGGAGGTCAAGACCGAGCATTGCCAAGGCTCCGTAAGAGTTCGTCTCGGATCTCTTGCAAATCGCGGGTCAGGTCGGAGAGAAGGACTGCCTCTGTGCTTTCCACCCGACAGGCTCCGCGACCCAGGCTTGGGTCGCGGGCCAATCGAACATCACTGCGATCTGGGAGCAGAGGATCACCACCCAGTCGAGCTTCGAGCAGTTTGAGGTCGTCCGGGTTCAGGTAGACTGTTGCCGGAGTTCCCTGCTCAATTTGATCGAGCATGTCGCGAACTTTTGTTTCCACGGGGAAGTCACCGGCAGTGACCCGCTCATGGAGGAAGCGTGTGGCCATTGTTGCTGCCAACTCGAACGCTACCCGTTGCATCTCACCGAGCCGGTGGGCCTGATCCTCCCGAAACGCAGCGATCACCCGGCGGATCTCCTGAGTTGCGACCTCAACCCGCTCACGATCCGCACTGAGTTCCCGGGCGAGGTCGGTTTTCCAGAACTCGCTCGGGTCGGGCGGGGGAGACTTGGGCTGCGGTGTTGGGGGGGATGGCTTGAGCGGCGGGAGTGGAGCGTTCGCGTCGACGAGCACCGCGTCGGAAAGCCGGCCCGCGAAGCGGACACGGCATTCAAACGGTGGGCGATCGGGTCGCGAGGGGGCAGCCAGCGTAGGTGGCATAGTGATCCTGAGCGTCTGCCTCACACAATCCGTTGAACCCCGACGGATCATCCATCGGGGAAGGGCGATCACCACGAGGGTGGCCAGTCGAGGGTTCGGTCTGGGTTCGCCGGGTGGGGTTGAGGCGGCAGCTTATACCCCGAGGATGGCTTACTTTCCAGCCGCTTGCACACCGGCGAGCCGATTTTCTGTGGAGTTTTTCTCCACCATTTGCGCCCGGTCGGAAGTCTGCATCGGAGGCGAGAATTTCACCAGTGGAGCAGGTCTTTTGTGCCCGGAAAGTTATTCCTGGATGGTGATCTTGCCTTCCTCCTCCCCCTTGCGAACCAGGGCGAGCACTGTCGACTGGGCCTCCCGAATGCGGGAGTCCGCCACATCCCCGAGTAGCTCGCTCTCCTCGTCCAGAACCGCCCGGGACCGGCTGGACATATTGGATGTCACCTTCCCCCGAACCGCCGGGGCGGTGTTCTTCAGAGCGATTGCGATCGTCTTGACGTCCAGTTCCGCGAGCAGACCCTGGAGTTGGCGGTCCGCGATCTTGAGCAGGTCGTCGATCCGATAGAGCTTCTCCAGCACCTTCGCGGCAAGGGGGGCATCGGCTGCCTGGATTCGTTCGATCACAGGGGACCGCTCATCGCGGGGGAGCGCCCGGAGCATGTCGGCCAGGTTCGAGATCAGTTCGTCCTGGGTTGGCTCCGGTGGGACATCGGCGAGCCGCCGGGCCTTCTCCGTGACCGCCCGGGCGAGCTGTTGAAGCAGGGCCTGGTTGCGAGAGCCGAGTTTGGTGATCCGCAGAGCGATCTCGGCCCGGATCTCGGTGGGCATTCGCCGGATCACTTGCCCGGCCGATGCAGCATCCAGGCACGACAGGACGAGGGCGATGGCCCCGGGCTGTTCCCCGTCGAGAGCCCGCACCAACCGATCGGCCGGAAGAGTACGGATCTCCGCAACCGGGTCGGGGGCAGGCGGTTCGGCGGGCGGGTTGGCCCCAGCCGCGGTCGGTACAGGACGATTGGCAATCCGCTGGAGGTCAAAAAATTGGGCGAGCGCACCATCGAGTTCCGGACCGGGAGGAGCTTCGGGAGGTGCGGCCCGGAGGCGGGCGCGAAGCCGCTCGGCCGTCCCCGCATCCAGGCGGGCAAGAATTAACTCGCCGACCTCAGCGGGTAACGCCCGGAGCAGAACGACCGCGACCTCATCGCCCGGGGCGTCCGCCATCCCGTCCTCCAGGGCAGTTCGCTGAGTTTCAAGTCTCCGCTTCGCAAGGGAAAAACCGGGCAGGCCTCAGCAGCCAATCCGGGAATCTGAACTAGCCCTCGACCTTGGATTTTCAAACCTCAAAGTCTCTATCTAGTCCGCCTCACACAGGAGGCCGCAGAGGCTGTCACCTTCCAGGAGCAAGCATCGGTCTA
>PLDW01000318.1 GCA_003136315.1 Gemmataceae bacterium
GCTGCGTCAGCCCAATGCCTGTAACTTAAGGATCGGAAAATCCGCCATAAGTCGTTATTTAAGATGGATTTACGTACAAATCGTGCTATGGTGAAAACAGCAAGGTTTGTCGCGCTGATCCCCGCGGGTCTGAGGTCGGTGCCAGCGGGTTCCAGCACGGGGCATTCCCCCGGCGGAATGAAGGGTTTGAGAGCTTATCAAAGTTCCTCAAAACCGCTTCATAAACGCTGCCACCCCAAGGAAAACGACCCTTAAGTTATGGGCATTGGGCTAACGCCGCGCCGCTCGCCCTAATCGGGTATCCTTTCTCCTGCTCACCGCCTTCCCGCTCGGCAGGAGCCTCGCCCTCCCGTTAGACCGATGATCGCTCCGGGAATGAGATATCCTCAGCGTTCCCGGCCTGGTCACCTCGCTCAATTCGGGAGGTGGCGTTCCACACCCTCGACTCCTTTCCCACGCCTGTATTTGATGAACGCTGACCACTCTCCTCCCCTCTTGTCCGATCCAGTTCCGTGCCAGAACGGAAATTTCAGCTTCCGCCCAATTACCAATCCCAGGAACCGTTTGATTGCTCCACGTCGGGCCGGAATCCGGCCCGACGTGAGCTAGAGTTGTCCCGGGAAACAGGTCGCGCGAGTTAGGGGTTCGGCTCACCCGGTGCGCCGATCACGGCCGGCGATCCGTCCGCCTCCCTCGTCGAGTCACTCCATGCCCGATAGGTTTCCGGCAACTCTGGACATCGTTCCCGATACTCCGGGGTGGGGTGAGGCTCACGTCCCTTCCGCCCTCGCCTCCGCGGGTGAGTGGATGATGTGGCTAGCCGTGCCGGTTGGGGTAATGTTTCTTCTGGCGGCTGGGATTGCCCGCATCCGATCCCGCCGACGGGCTCAGCGAGTCTCCCAGGGTCCAGACAGAGCGAATCAGTCCAGTCGGTTCGCAACGATCAGCACCGGAGCAAATTCACTTGAGGGCCGTATCGGACACCCCGGTGTGTCGGTCGATCAGGGCTCGGGAATACCCCCAAGGGCGGTCGACTCGGGGGCGATGGGTCATCTTGCGTCCGCAACTCCCCCCCCGATCGCTGGACTTGGGGATCTCGCTTCGACCCTCCAGACTCTGGCCGCACCCCACTCGGCTCCCCGTCGGTGGTCGCTCGGCGAGGATGACCGATATCGAGCCGTGTTCGATTGCAACCCCCACCCGATGTGGGTCGTCGACGAGCAGACATTACGATTCCTGACGGTCAACGACGCCACAGTCTACCGGTACGGATACACCCGAGAGGAGATCACAGCGCTTTGCGTCGCCGACGTCTGCCCGAGCGAGGAAGTGGACCGGCTGACGGCCCCCCAGTGGTCCGTGGGGCCAGACGGTTCAACGATCCCCTGGCGTCACCGGACGAAGGCCGGGGTTCTGGTCGAGGCCGAGGCGACCTCCCACCGGTGCCGGTTTGATGGCCACCACGCCCGGCTCATCGTGATCGGGGACGGCACCGACCGGCGGCGAACTGCGGCCACTCTCCGGGAGCGAGAAGAGTTGCTACGAAACATTATCTCGCACATCCCATGTGGGGTCTTCTGGAAGGATCGTGCATCGATTTATCTGGGCTGCAACGAGCAAGTCGCCAGGGATTTCGGGCTGGCGGTCCCGGGAGAGGTCGTGGGCCTGACCGACTACGAGCTGATCCCCACTTCGGAAGAGGCCGAAATCAGCCGGGCGTGTGACCGCCAGGTGATGGAGACCGGGGATCCGCTCCTGAACGCCGAGGAAACTCGTACCGGCCCAGGTGGCAACCAAATCACCCTGCTGACCAGTCGGGTTCCGCTGTGCGATCCCACGGGTGGGCCGGCCGGGGTGCTCGGGGTGTACCTCGACATCACCGAGCGGAAGCGGTTGGAGGAGCAATACCGACAGGCAGCAAAGATGGAGGCGGTTGGGCGACTGGCTGGGGGGATCGCTCACGATTTCAATAACCTCCTGACTGTCATCCGGGGGAATGCCGAACTCCTCCTCTCCGTGCGAGAAGGGTTTCCTGACGAAGTCCGGATGGTGGATGAGGTACGGATGGCTGCGGACCGGGCAGCCGGGCTGGTTCGACAACTGCTCACCTTCAGCCGACCGCAATCGGCCAAACCGCGGGTGGTGAACCTCAACGATGTTGTCGCGGATCTTGCCGGCATCCTCCGCCGACTGCTTGGAGCTGTGATCACGGTCGATGTCGAACCCGCCGCGGTTCCGGTTCCCGTCCTGGCCGATCGGGGACAGCTTGAACAGGTCGTGATGAATCTGGCTGTGAACGCGCGGGATGCGATGCCCGACGGTGGCCAACTCCGGCTCGCGGTCGGGTGGACGTATGCACCCGTCGGACCCGCTGCCAAGTTCGCCCGACTCAGTGTCGCCGACACCGGGACCGGGATGTCGGAGGAAGTGAAGGCCCGGATCTTCGACCCGTTCTTCACCACCAAGGGGCCGGACAAGGGGACCGGCCTGGGATTGGCCGTGGTTCACGGGATAGTCAAGCAGGCGGGAGGCGAGATCACGGTTGTCTCCGCCACTGGGGTCGGGACGACGTTCCACATCGATCTTCCCTGGTCCGACTACCTGCCGACACGCTCAGGCATCCCGACCACCCATCAGGCCGTCCGGAAGATCCCGGTGGGCCAGAGCCAACCCGTACTGCTCGTCGAGGACGAAGACGGCATCCGGGCGCTGGCGCGACTGACTCTGGAGGGCCGCGGCTTCGCTGTGACCGAAGCCCCGGACGGGATCGTTGCACTTGAAATTCTCTCTTCTGATAGAATATTTGATCTTGTTGTGACTGACATGACCATGCCGGGGGTCGGGGGGCAAGAAGTGGCTGGACGGGCTACTGCGACTCAGCCTGGGGTCCGGGTCGTGTACATGTCCGGATACGTTCCAGACGACAGCAGTCTGGCCGAACCGGCAGGGGCGGTGTTCCTGCCGAAGCCATTCACACCGGCCGAGTTGATCCGCGCGGTGGAGACGGCCCTGGCGCCGGCCCCGGCCCCGAGTGGGGAAACGCAGGGGGCAATTCAAGTTTAAAGTTTAAAGAGTTTAAAGTTTAAAGATTTAAAAACAACATCTGATGCAGCAGTATAAGATTTGCAGTTTGTGGTTGAAACTTTAAACTTTAAACTCTTTAACCTGTAAACTGACTGCCTCGTTCCCACGCTCTGCGTGGGAATGCCGTTTTCGACGCTCCGCGTCCTGGCCTGGACGGTCAGGAGGCGTGATCGGAGATCCGACGGAGTCGTCCCCAACAGGTCGGCCCACTCCGCGGAGCGTGGGAACCAGACGTGAACATTTAAAGTTTAAAGTTGAGAACAATTTCTGGAGTTCAGTGCCGAGTCTGAAGATCAAATGTCTTAAACTTTAAACTTTAAACTTTAAACTTTAAACTCTTCCAGAGTGTACGGAATGACTCGCCGGGTTCTGTTTGTGGCCGACGAGACGCTTCTGTTGGAAGGGCTGAGGCGAATGCTCCGGCCATTCCAGCGGGAGTGGGAGTTGCACTTCGCACGGGGCGGCCCAGACGCCCTTGATCGAATGGCGGAGGACCACTTCGATGTCCTGGTCGCGGACGCCCACCTTCAGTCCCTGCCGACGACCGATCTACTCACCGAAGTCCGCCGCCGATATCCCCTGACCGTCCGGATCGTACTGGCGGGAGAGCGGGACCGGTCCCGGGTCCTCGGACTGGTGTCCTTGGCCCACCGGGTGCTAGTTCTGCCCTGCCCGGCCGACGAACTCCGGACTGCGATCCGGCGGGCGTGTTCACTCCGGGATCTGCTTGCCAGCCCCTCGCTGGCGGCAGTGGTCGGCCGACTCGGGAATGTTCCCAGCCTGCCAGCCCTCTACACCCGGATCGTGGAGGAGTTGGCGCGGCCGGATTACTCCATCGAAGCCGTGGGCGATCTGGTCGGGCAAGATCTGGGGATGGCTGCCAAGCTGATCCAGATGGCGAACTCGGCATTGATTGGGCTTCGGTGGCCGATCGCCACCCCGGCCCAGGCGGTCCGAATCCTGGGTGCGGAGTGGACGAGAAGTCTGGCACTGGCGGCGGGCATCTTCTCGCGCTACGACCCGACTGCCCTGCGGCCATTCTCGATCGAAGCACTCTGGGAACATAGCCAGCGGGTGGCGAACCTGGCCGGGCGGATTGCGACGATCGAGAGGGTTCCCGAGCGGACAATCCGGGAAGCGGCCCTGGGCGGACTGTTCCACGACATCGGGCGACTGATCCTGGCGAGTCAGTTACCCGGTCCGTATCGGGAGGTTCTCGGTCGGATCGAGGCGGACCGGCTGACCACGGTCGAGGCGGAGCGACAGGTTCTCGGCGCAACGCACGCCGAAGTCGGGGCGTACCTGCTTGGGCTATGGGGCCTGCCGGACGCACTGATCGAGGCTGTGGCCTGGCACCACACACCGTCACGGTGCCCCGGCGGCTCGTTCACCGCTCTCACGGCCGTCCATGCGGCCGACGTGCTTTCCCACAGTGAGGATGGCGAGCCGGATATGGTCTACCTGATGCGACTGGGAATCGAACGGCGGCTCCCCGTTTGGACGGAACTCGCTCGCGCGACCGAGCCCGCGGGCAGCACGTGGTGACGGCCGTCTGGCCAATTCCGTGTCGATTCAGAATGGCCCGCAGATGACGCAGCGCGGCAGAGCCGCAACTGAACCTGATCAGAACCAAGGCAATGGCCCGCTGATGACGCAGATCTTCGAACGCAGATAAAATCTTGATCAGAATTATGAGAATGGGCCCCCGACGATTTGGCGTTGACCACCCCTCACCCCAGGTAGCCGAAATGCCCCTCAACACCAACAAGGCGAGAAGAAGATTTGCGCAGCGTGCAAAGAAATCGAGGGGTTGCCATGCAGACTTCGACGCAGATCAAATCTTGATCAATCCGCATTTCGTTTTATCGGGATTTCATCTGCGTCCGTAGGTCTGCGTCATCTGCGGGCCATTCTGATGCGTTATCAGCGGGCCATTCTGAGTTCTCTTCGGCCATTTCGTCTGACCAACGGTCTTATCCTGCGTAACAACGCTTTGAACCTGGCCGCGCTGATCGCAGATCGGCAATCGCTACTTTAACATGGACCCCCGGTCTTCTCCTCGTTGGCTTGCGAGGTTGTCGAATGTGAACGCCTGGCGAGCCTCATCCTCCACGCGAGGTTCTCCCATGAAACGGCCTTCCATCTTGGTGCTCACTCCGGTCCTCCTGGCCGGGCTCGCTTATCCCGTGGCCCGGGGGGATGACCCGCCCAAGCCACCGGTACAACTCTCGACTCCGGAAGACCACAAGCGGACGATGGAGTTGCTCAACATCAAGGAGTTGCGCCGAGGAGCGAACGGGAACAACCCGAAGGCAGAGAACGCAGCCAACTTCGACGAATCGAAGGCCAACCCCTTCCCAAACCTGCCGGACCCGCTGGTCCTAAAAAATGGTCAGAAGATCACCACCGCGGAGGCGTGGCGGAACGATCGACGGGCGGAGATTGTGGAGGACTTCGACCGAGAGATCTACGGTCGGGTACCGAAGGTGACACCCCTGGTGAAGTGGGAGGTGACCGCCACGGAAAAGCGAATGATCGACGACATCCCGGTGGTGAACAAACGGCTTGTCGGCCACGTCGACAACTCCTCCTACTCTCCAGTCAGCGTGGACATCCAGTTGACTCTGACCGTCCCCGAGAAAGCGACTGGACCGGTGCCGGTCATGATGGAGTTTGGTTTCGGCGGCTTCGGAGGAAAGGGTCCGATGCGGCCCGCGGGTAAGGGCGGCCCTGGATGGCAGCAACAGGTTTTGGCCAAGGGCTGGGGGTACGCGATCCTCACGCCCGGCAGTATCCAGGCGGACAACGGGACGGGCCTGACGAAGGGGATCATCGGCCTGTGCAATCAGGGACAGCCCCGCAAACTGGACGACTGGGGAGCACTGCGGGCCTGGGCGTGGGGCGCCAGCCGGGCTCTGGATTACTTCGAGACCGACAAGGCGGTGGATGCCAGGCAGGTCGGCATCGAGGGGCACTCGCGGTACGGGAAAGCCGCGTTGGTTGCGATGGCCTACGACGAGCGATTCGCCATCGCCTATGTCAGTTCCTCGGGAGCGGGTGGAGCCAAGCTCCATCGCCGCAATTTTGGCGAACTGGTGGAGAATGTGGCCGGGTCGGGCGAGTACCACTGGATGGCCGGCAACTACCTGAAGTACGCCGGACCACAGACCTGGAACGACCTGCCGGTAGACTCCCACGAATTGATTGCTCTGTGTGCTCCGCGGCCGGTGTTCATCGGGGCGGGTGCCACTAACGGCGACGGGTGGGTGGATGCCAGGGGCATGTTCCTGGCCGCCGTCGGGGCTGGCCCTGTGTACCGCTTGATTGGCAAAAAAGACCTGGGGACGACCGAGTTCCCGGCGATCGAGACCCCACTCATCGACGGTGAGGTCGCCTTCCGACAGCACAACGGCGGTCACACTCCTGGCCCGAACTGGCCGACGTTCGTGAAGTTCGCAGATCGCTACCTCAAAGCACCGCTCGCTCCCGCGACGAAGCCGCCCGCCCCTCGCTAAGGGGTTGTCCAGAAACGAGACTGTGAAATCTGGTGGCACGGGCATCTTGCCCGTGTCGGCCCAGCATGGCCAGGATGGCCATGCCACGTCGAGTGCGGCCGTGAAATCTGGTGGCACGGGCATCTTGCCCGTGTCGGCCCAGCATGGCCAGGATGGCCATGCCACAGAGAGTCTGGTGGCACGGGCATCTTGCCCGTGTCAGCCCAGCATGGCCATGCCACAGAGAGTCTGGTGGCACGGGCATCTTGCCCGTGTTGGCACAGCATGGCCATGCCACGCAGAGTGCGGCCGTTTTGCTCCTCTTCGCACGCTTGGCGAACAACACGTTTTTGATCTTGGACAAGTTCTGATGGCGTTGACCCTTCCAGGGTCGAATGGTCGCGCAGGTCAGGATTGTGGCCAACGACCCGGCCAGCCCGCAAGATAGCGGCATGGCCAGCGTCACGCTCGATTGGACAGACTGCCCCCCACCAGCGTTCATCGGGGGGGCGGTCGCGGTTGGGAATTTCGATGGCGTCCACCTGGGTCATCGCGCTCTGATCGCTGCCACAGCCCGTCGGGCCAGAGCGGTGGGAGGGCCGACCATCGCGATCACTTTTGACCCTCCTCCGTATCAGATTCTCTTCCCAAACGCCCCGCTCCGTCCCCCGCTCACCACCATTTCGGACCGGGTCGAGCGACTTCACGCGGAAGGTGCCACGCATGTGGTCGTCCTCCGGACCACTCCGAAACTCCTGGAACTCAGCCCCGAAGCGTTCGTCCACGACCTGCTGGTGGGGCGATTGGGTACACGAGTGATCGTCGAAGGGTATAATTTCCGTTTCGGGCACAACCGCGCCGGGGACACTGCTCTCCTCCGCGCTCTTTGTAACCGGATGGGAATCGGGTTCGAAGAGGTTCCCCCATTCGTCATCGCGGGGGAAGCCGTGTCGAGCAGCCGGGTGCGGACCGCCCTGCTCTGCGGGGCGGTGTCGAGTGCGACCGAATGGCTCGGGAGGCCCTACCAAATCATGGGCACGGTCGTGAGCGGAGCCCGGCGGGGACGGACGATCGGATTCCCAACGGCCAATCTGGGTGAGGTGCCGACCGTGCTGCCAGCAAACGGCGTGTACGCGGTCCGGGCGCGGGTAGACGGCACTACCTGGCCCGCCGCAGCGAACGTCGGCCCGAATCCGACGTTTGGGGACGACGCCCAAAAGATTGAGGTCCATCTGATCGACTTTTCCGGTGATCTTTACGGGAAGTCGTTGGCGGTCGAGTTCATCGAGAAGCTCCGTGATACCCGGCCGTTCGTGAGCGTCAACGAGTTGATCGCGCAGTTGCGAGCGGATGTCGAGGCAGCAAGTCGAATCCTGAACCGGGAGCGGAGCGCATGACCAACGGGGAGCTGAAATCCCGCGTGGAGTCGGTGTTGAAAAACGAAATCGCCCCGGCCCTGCTCCTGGACGGGAACGGGATCGAGGTACTGGATGTCTCCGATGGGATCGCCCAGGTCCGATTGACGGGTGTGTGTGCCGGGTGTCCGGCAACCATCATGACCGTCATCACCTCCCTGGAGGATGCGTTGCGGAAACGAGTTCCGGAGATCGAGGTGTTGGAAGCGGTGGGGTGAGAGGCTGCCGCCTGAGCTAACAGTTGGCAGCTAACAGCTCTCAGCCAATCCGGCTCCTCGCGCTGTCAGGTTGTTCGATTTGGGTGTAAACGGTCAGGTTCGGATCGTCCCCCGTCCTGACCGCCAGCCGACCCCAAAGGGGCCGATTGGTCCGCCCGGCGATGCCGGTTGGTCTGTCCGGCTGTTAGCTGTTAGCTGTTAGCTGTTAGCTATTAGCTATTAGCTGAAGGCTCCCTCCATGTTCCTCGGTTACAACACCAACGGGTTCGCCCACCACCGGCTCGAAGACGCCATCGAGATCATCGCCGAATTGGGTTATGGAGGGGTCGCGTTGACGCTGGATGTCCATCACCTTAACCCGTTTGAGCCGGATCTTCTCGGTCGCACCGCGGCTGTTCGCGAACAACTCGTCCGATGCGGACTGCGATGTGTTGTCGAGACCGGATCACGCTTTTTGCTCGATCCCCGTCGCAAGCACCGCCCAACCCTGATCTCACCCGATGCAGAGGGACGCGAATGGCGGTTCGATTTTCTCGCCCTGTGCATTGATGTGGCAGTGGAACTCGGAGCCGATGCCGTGAGTTTCTGGTCAGGCGCGGCAGAGGACGACGCTCCCGATGAGGAACTGATGCGACGACTCACCGACGGATGCCAGCGACTGGCAGATCATGCCGCGAATCGGGCTGTGGAGCTGGCATTCGAGCCGGAGCCGGGAATGTTCGTGGATACCATGAGAAAGTTCGACGAACTGTCTCATCGGGTCGGGCGTGATGATGTCTTCCGACTCACCGTGGATATCGGCCATCTGGTCTGTAACGGCGAGTTACCGGTCAGTCAGTATGTCGAGGAATACGGCGTGAAGTTGAGGAATGTCCACATCGAAGACATGCGGCGAGGCGTTCACGATCATGTCCTGTTTGGGGAAGGTGAGGTCGACTTCGCGGACGTGTTCGTCGGGTTGCGGAAGGCAAATTACCGCGGTGGGGTGTACGTTGAACTCAGCCGGCACAGTCACGACGCCGTGAACACTGCCCGGAAGGCGAAGGCGTTTTTGGACCCATTCACGACCCCGCGGACGGTGTGATCCGTCGGGTGTGGCAACTGTTTCGGGAGGTGGCCAGAGGGATTCTTTGTCGAGGCTCTCAGTGGCGATTGTTGCCATTGTTCACCCCAACGTCTCCGGTCTCGTCAGCTTTTCAGATATAATCCGACTGGGTCTCACCGTGCAACGCCCTTGGTGAAGGAGGGCATGCTCTTGCTTCGCACGGGCAACGCCCTCGGTTGATATCGGTGTGCTTCGGTTGGGATGGGCTACACTCTGGGGCACGATTGTCGGCTTTCAACCACACATGGATTGTTTTTCCCGGATTCCCATGTCCATCGGCCAGACCAGTTCGCAGATGGCCCTCCGCGACCCGGACATCCGGCTCATGCTCCGGGTCCGGGACGACGATGGAGCCGCGTTTGCCGAACTGGTCGAGCGGTTCCAGCACCGGTTGGTCGGGATCATGCATCACCTGGTTGGAAACGCCGACGAGGCTGAGGACCTCGCTCAGGAGGTGTTTCTGCGGGTCTATCGAATCCGGAAGAAATATCGCCCGAAAGCGAAATTCTCGACCTGGCTGTTCACCATCGCCAACAACCTCGCCCTGAACGCCCTGCGAGACCGCAAGCGGCGACCGGTGTTACCTCTAGAAGTCCAGGAGAGCGGTCCGGTCGGAACGGGGCCGGGGGGGGTTGTCGCCCCGGCCCGAGATGCCCCCCCGACCCACAACCTCCAACAGCAGGAACTGGCCGACGTGATCCGTCAGGCCCTCGACGGGCTCAACGAGCGACAGCGGGTGGCGATCGTCCTGAACAAGTTCGAGGACATGAACTACGCTGAGATCGCCGAGGTGATGGGGCTGACCATCAAGGCAGTGAAATCTCTGCTGTGTCGTGCCCGGGTGAAGCTCCGCGAATCGCTTCAGGGGTACATTTACATGGATGGCGAACCCCCGCTCCCGGAGGACGAGGAGGACAGCGAGTAAGGCGACTGGCAGATGGAGGAATACCACCCGTCATGGACAGCCGGGCCGCCCTCTTATGTTTAAAGTATAAGGTTTAAAAAGTTTAAAGTTGAAGAGGCTTGGTTTTGTCGCGAGCCTGTTTCGGGGCTCACTATCTTCGGCTTTAAACTTTAAACTGCTTAAACTTTAAACTTGAAAGTGGCGGCCCGACGTGGGCAAGTCCCAATACCGGGTAACCTTTTTCCTGCCCAACAGCCTAACAGCCACCAGCCGAGTGCAGAGACATTCGGTCAACCTCCAGGACTGCTGCGGGTGTCCCGCCGGCCTGGTTCCCACAGAGACGAATCACCCGGGAAAACGCGATCCTCGGGGAGCAACCCATGCCCGACGACTCGACAATGCCATCCCCCCCACGGGATGGAGCTGATGAGCCCCAGCTCGACCCCGTCGAACTGGAACTGATCGCCTACCTGGACGGCGAACTGGATCCCGCTGCTGCCCGGAAGGTCGAAGCCCGGATGGCTGTGGACCCGAAATTGCGTGCCCGTGCCGAGAGCCTGCGACGATCGTACGCGCTGCTCGACTTCCTCCCGAAGTCGGAGCCATCCGCGACGTTCACCTCCCGCACTCTCGATAAGCTCCCGGCGGTCAAGTCGTCGCCGACCGGCTCACCCGTCTCCGTCCCACCCCCGACCCGGCCGTCGTCTTCGATCCCGGTCGTTCTCGCCACGGGAACCGGCTCCCTCTCCTTCTCCGGGCTCGCCCCCGCCCCACCCCGCTCCGGGCCAGGCGTCTTGTGGGCCGCTGGCTTGATCCTCGTGGTCGGCGCTGCCCTTGGGGGCGGGTATCTCGTGACGGCTGCGATCCGCGGACATCCGTCCGCACCCGCTGTCGACCTGAAAGAGCCGACGGTTGCTGATCTGCGAGTGCCGAAGAATCTCCCGCTGTACGCGGCAGTCGATGATTTCGAGATGCTTTCCCGCTCGCTTGCCAGCCCCGAGTTCTTCGGGGAGGATCCGGCAGTTGTCTCCGACGGCCCGACCACCATCCGCCCCGTCGAAACCGAGCCTACTCCCGAAGCCAATCTGGCGGATCTGAGCCGGTCCTTCCGGAGCCTCCCGCCCGAGCGACAGGAGAAGATCCGCCAACTGGAACACTCGCTGGACGACCTCGACTCCGCTCGCCGGGATCGGCTATTCCGGGTTCTGGAGTCGTACTCCGCCTGGCTGTACCGACTGCCGGACGCCGACCGAAAGACGATACTGTCAGCCCCAACCGCAGAGAAGCGTCTGGAGGCGATTCTCGAGGTCCGTCGAGCCCAGTGGGTCGCCCATCTCCCAACCGCGCAGCGGAAACAACTTCAGAACTTGCCGGGTGCCGAACGCGCAGCACTGATCAACCAGTGGAAGACGGAAGAGATCCAGCGCCGGGAGTCGTGGCGGCTCCCCCGGGCAGTGACCGAGGCTCATCGAACCGGCCATCCGCCGTGGCCGTTCAACGATCCCAAGTTGCGACTGGAGGTCTTCGACTTCGCACGGGCCGCGTATCAGCCCGACGACTCGACCCGCAGTCGGCTCAGCTCCACCGATCTGGCCCGGCTCCAGATCAGCCTGAAGCTTGCCCAGACGGAAGACGGCCCCGAAGCGGCCTGGCTCGGACTCCTGCTCTACGAATTCAATCGCCCCGAGGGGACGAAGCACCTCCCGCGTTACGAACTCCTTCCCGAACCCGGAACCGGAAAGCCGGTGACGGAGATCAGCGACCTCTGGCCAGCCGCTGTAAAACACTACGACAGCAACTCACGCCCAGGACTTCACCGTAAGATCATCGCCCACGCCGGGAAGTGGCCAGATTTCGCCCGGGAGGTCTGGGACGACCTCGCAAGTGCGAAGAAGAAGCTCGACATCCCGTCGAACTTCCATTTCGGCCCAGCCAAGCCGGACGAGTTCAAGCCCGAGCTCAGGCGATTCGTTCAGGATGTTCTGATCAAAAAGTTGACCCCGGCCCAGGCCGCCAGCCTGAAATCGAGCGAGGGGAAGTGGCCAGAATACCCGCGGGAACTCATCCGCTTGGCCCGAATCCACCAACTCAGTATCCCCGGAGTGATGCTCCCGGGGTCGCCGGAACATTGGAAAAGAGCCTACGACATCACCCGACAGGAGAGCACACGGGCGGGTGGATGACGATTCAGATCAGCCCGTGATGCCCCAGGTATCGCTCGGCGTCGAGGGCGGCCATACACCCCGTCCCGGCCGCACTCACCGCCTGCCGGTAGTAATCGTCGGCCACGTCGCCAGCCGCAAACACCCCCTCCACGCTGGTGAAGGTCCGGGCAAGCGTGGTCCACTTGATGTAGCCCAGAGGGGTCAACTCCACTTGATCGCCGAGAAACCCGACATTCGGGGTGTGGCCGATCGCCAGGAACAACCCGCTCGCTGGCAACTCGATCTTCTCTCCGGTCTTGTTATTCTTGACCCGGACGCCGGTCACGCCTTCCTTGTCGGTCCCCAGCACCTCATCGACTTCGGTGTGCCACCGAATGTCGATCTTCTTGTTCTCCCTGGTGCGGTCGGCCATGATCTTGCTCGCCCGCAGAACATCTCGCCGGACGCACAGGTGAACCTCGCTGGCGAACTTGGTCAGATACCCGGCTTCCTCAACGGCTGTGTCTCCGCCCCCCACCACCACGATCGGCTTGTTCCGGAAGCGGGGCAGGAATCCATCGCACACCGCACATGCGGAGACGCCCTTGTTCTTGTACTTGTCCTCACTCGGGAGTCCGAGGTAGTTTGCCCTGGCTCCGGTCGCGATAATGAGGGTGAGCGTCTCGATCGTTTGGTCGTCGTGGGTCGTGACCGTGAACGGGCGACGCTTGAGGTCGACCTTGACCACATCTTTCGATTCGACTCGGGTGCCAAAGTTCACGGCCTGTTGCCGCATCAGAGCGACGAGTTCCGGGCCGTTGATCCCGTGAGTCGGCTGCTCCTTATCGCTCGACACCCAGTATGGGAAATCCGGGTCGTCGGCCTTGAGGGCCGTTTTGAGGTACTGTCGGGTGTCCCCAGCGGGCCAACTCGGGAAGTTCTCGACCTCGGTGGTGAGGGCGAGTTGGCCCAGTGGCAGGGTTCCGTTCTGCCGGTTTCGGTCGTCGAACGGGTTTCCCTGGAACACAAGCGGCTCCAGGGTCGCCCGGGCAGCGTAGATAGCAGCCGTCCAGGCCGCCGGCCCGGACCCTATGATGACGACCTTCTCCGGCATGGGAGTCCTCGGCAGGGTGTTCGATGGCCCCGCAGGGGGCGGGTATGAATCAGTGTACCGACAGCAGAGCCGGGTCTCGCACGGTCAGGCGTTGGCTGCCCAGAGGCTGTGCCTATCGCCCGTTCAGCGAGTGAGTATATTCTAAGAACGCTGTACCACACTGGCAGACCCGGCCTTTTGCTCTCCCAGCCCGGTCAAGCCATACCGGGCCACCCATGATGCACGCACGGCTCACGTATTTCCGCGAAATCCTTCGCTACGTCCCCGGGTTTCGCGATCGGGTGTTCGTCATCGCACTGGATGGAGCAGTGGTTGAGGATGAAAATTTCCCGAACCTGCTTCTCGACATCGCCCTACTCCGAAGCCTCAGTATCCGGGTGGTTCTCGTCCACGGAGCGGCCCACCAGATTCGAAAATACGCAGCGATGGTCCACTTGACGCCGTCCAACCTGGACGGGACAGGGATCACCGACAGGGACACGCTCCAGGTCGCGATCACCGCCGCCAACCGTGTCACCCATGAGATCCTGGAGGGACTCCAGGCCAACGACCTCCGGGCGGTCTGCCCGAACGCCCTGGTCGCTCACCCAAAGGGGATTCTTGGCGGCGTCGACCACCTGAACACCGGCCGGGTCGAGCGAGTGGATGGGCTATTCCTGCAAACGCTCCTGGAGCACGACATTATCCCGGTCGTCCCGCCGATCGGGTGCGATGGCGCGGGGAACTCGTACCGATTGAACTCGGACGCGGTCGCAGTCGAGGTCGCCACGGCACTCCGAGCGGTCAAGCTGATTTATTTAACAACCGAAGGTGGGGTTCGCGACCCCCGAGGGGAAATCGTCCGACAACTCACCGTTGAGGAGGGTGAGGCCTTCCTGAAGAAGAACCGGCAGGATCTGTCTCCCGGAGAGGTGACCAAACTCGACCATGCCGTCCGTGCGGGAAAGGAGGGGGTCGAGCGGATTCACATTATCGACGGGCGGGAACAGGAAGGACTGCTCGGAGAGGTCTTCTCGAACGAGGGTATCGGCACACTGGTCTATACGAATGAATACCAGTCGATCCGGCAGGCCCAGAAGAAAGACATCCGGGCGGTGTTTCAACTGATCCAACAGGGGGTCCGGGCCGACGAACTGGTGAAGAGAACCCGGGCCGATTTGGAGAAGCAGATTGGCGATTACTACGTGTTCGAGGTCGACCGTAACCCGGTTGCCTGTGCGGCCTTGCATGCGTACCCGGAGCAAAACAAGGTGGAACTGGCCAGCGTGTTCGTCGACGAGCGGTACGCGAACCAGGGGATCGGGGTGAAGCTGATCCACTACGCCGAAAACCAGGCGCGCGCGCGGAAGTTCGGGGAGTTGTTCTGTCTGTCGACCCAGGCGATCAATTACTTTGTGCAGAAGGGTGGGTTCCGGCTCGGAACACCGGAGGATCTTCCCCCGTCCCGGCGGGAGCGTTACGAACTCAACGGCCGCAACTCCCAGGTACTCCTCAAGTCGCTGACCGAAGCCCCGAAGCCGGGCGGGTGAAGCGGTGGGTCGGGTTGTGCCGGTTTCTCCGGTCTCTCGCAGGCTCTCCGCGCTGCCTGGCGGTCTGGGCCGACCTCTCATCCGCCGCGGGGTGGTGATCAGCCGATATCTCCGTGGTCCGATCCACCCGGAGTCCCGGAATGGCGACGTTCTACCTGCTCCCCTCACGGGACTGCCTGGAAGTGGCCCTCGGAGACTTCCTCGCCCCACTCCTGCCCGGTTTGCCGCTGCCGCCCGATACGTGGGACGTGGTCGCCGACCGTCTGGCCTCGGTCGCCGGGTGGCCGGGGGACGTCTTCCTCGTTCCCCGGGACGATCTTCCCGCCGACGAGCCCGTGGGCGAATCCCTGGCAAGCGGCTACGGCGCAGAGCCAGGCGACCGCGTGATCGAGTCCGGACCCACCGGCCCGCGGGTGTGGGTGATCCCAGGCGAAGGCGAACCCGCAGACGACAGCGTGACCTACTTCCCGGGCGCGGCGGGGGCGCCGGCAACGCTCAGGCTGATCCGGTAAGGTTCTTCGATCTAGTTTAGCGTTACGAGCCGAAAGCTTAACGCGGAAGGCAGTAAGATTGAGACGGGCTTCTGATTTCAAAAATCGTCGCCTCCTCAATACAGACCGGCGTGGTCATCGTGAAGGTGGTCTAGTTCGATGGTGGCTGACCCGGTCGCTTGGCTGTCTTACCCGAGCCTGCGGAAGTCTCTGATCATGATGGCGGTGAGGATGTTCGAGTCAACGATTACGGAGGTGATTTAGTCGACTGAGACTACGGATGGTTTTTGCGTCTCGACTTCTGTTGAGCCTTGGGCGTGGGCCGCTCCTTCCTGATCGACAATTTGTAGGGTCCGATCATGACAGTGGCGAGGATATCCGGGTGGTCGCCTGGTGTAGTGATGTCGGCCCGCAGTCGGTAGATCACCCGGCGACCTTCCTTCTTATCTTCCAGTATTCCGCACTGCCGCATCACTCCCAAGTGGTGCGACATGTTCACCATCGCGATGCCGAGAATTTCGGCCAACTGGCCGACGTGATGCGGTCCGTGTGCGAGGCAATACAGGATCCTGAGTCGGTTCGGCTCGCCAATTGCGAGGAGCATGTTCGCGATCTTCTTGGCCTCTGGAAAGGCAACCAGAGAATGAGATTCCAGACTCTGACGTGGGGATTGTTTCTTGATCTCCTTGGGCAGCGTGGTGAGTGACCCGGCTATCTCAACGAGAGCAGCCACCGTCAGCCCGGCTCCGATGACGTCAACCTTGGGCACCGTCGTAGGTAACCTGACTACCCCAACCGGGCTCCGGTCCTCGCCGGATGATTGCTTGCGTGATCGAAGGCCGGTGTCACTATGGGTGTTCTCTGAGCCCAGCGCAGACCCGGCGGAGATTGGCATCCCACCCTCCGCAAGAGCGGCTTCCATGAGCCTCCTATCAGACAGGGCCGCTTCCAGTGACCTGGTGTCGATCACGGGGGTGAACGGTTCTCCGTCAGCCGGTACATACCCGGCGGAGATCGGCATTCCACCCTCAGCCAACGCGGCCTCAAGAAACCGCTGATCGGCCAGAGCGTCGTGCAGTCGCTGACGATCGGATTCGGGGGCAGTCATGCGGAAAGCCTCACATGGGTCAGCCAGTCGGCCGCCACCCCTTCAGGATACTCGAAATACACCAGGTTCTCATACCCGTATCCGGTGCCGATTCGAGTCATCCCACATCGGTTAACGTAGAACTCCTCCGCTTGGGCGAGTGCATGCAGCCCCACCCGGCCAGCAGCAGTCCGCCCGAGGCTCATTCGGACTGCTTCGGCGGTTAATATCGTGCCGACTCCGGCGAATCGGGGCGTTCGAACTGCAGGACGGCTTCGGTCGCCAGGGATTCGGTAATTCCAGGGGGCGGTTTCGACATAATCAACGTAGACCACCCACCCCCCCTCCGAAAGAATCGAGGGTCGGAGAAGCGTTTCGACCGCCATCATCCCCTGTGCCTGACCTTCGCACTCGATGGTGACCAGACAGTGCCAGCCTGGAGGGTAATACGCCGCTTTGTTTCGCCACCGCCAGTGCTGGCTCTGAAGTAACTCTCCAGCCGCATCCATCGCCACGGCCAACTCCGCTCGGGCAGGCCCCCACTGTTGTTCGATCGCGTCCAAACGGGCATAATCAATCGGGAACCCCCGTGTCAGCGATGCCGCCGCGTAGGCCGGCGGGTTCACCCGGCAATCAATGAGTCGGGGAGGAGGGTTGAACGGCCGTGTCGTTTCAGGTGATGGGTTCATCGGTCGGCCGGTTGCCTCCAGATGGGCTATTCTATCGCCTGATCATCATCTCGCCATCTGCCTGTGTCAAGACGAACACCCACGCCCGGAGGGACAAGCGACAACCCACCCCCTTCCCCCCGCATCCCCCGCCCGGTACGCTAACCGTCTCTGACCGCGGCCACTCCGGTCGCCTCCCACCGAGTCGTCGCCGCGATGTTCACTCGCTCCCAGGTCGAAGCCCTCCAAACGACCCTTGAGGCCGACCTCCTTCTGTTCCTCCCGGAACTGGTCGTCTGCTGTGGGATCGTCCTGCTCCTCTTCGCCCGGCTTCTGAAAGCGTTCGACCGCGCCCACCTCGGCGGGTTCGCAATCGCGATCCTCGGAGCCGCGATCTTCGCTGCCGCCTGGCAGTTCACCGACCCCCGTGGGGGGGGAAACGCACGCGAAGCGGCATACTTTGGCCGGATGCTCGTCGCTGATACATTTGCTGCATTCGCCCACGTTCTGCTGCTCGTCGCCGCCCTGCTCACCGTCCTGCTCACTCGCCTGACTGGCATCCCCGACCGCCTCGATTCTGGCGACTTCTACACACTTCTCCTTGGCGGCACCCTCGGGATGATGCTGATGGCGTCCGCGAACCACCTGCTGATGGTGTTCATCGCTGTCGAAATGGCCAGTTTGCCAAGCTACGCTCTCGCCGGCTTCCTCAAGGGGAAACGACGGGGGAGCGAGGCCGCACTCAAGTACGTGGTGTTCGGGGCCGGGGCGTCCGGGATCATGCTCTACGGCATCAGCCTGCTCGCCGGGACGTTCGGGACCGGGTATCTGCCCGACCTGGCCGCCGCCACCGCCCAGCGGTTGACCGCCCACCACGGGTTCGACCCCCTGCTTCTGACCGGGACCACCCTCCTGTTCGTGGGACTCGGATTCAAGCTGGCTGCGGTTCCGTTCCACTTTTGGTGTCCGGACGTGTTCGAGGGGGCTGCGGCCGAGGTCGCCGGGTTCCTGTCGGTTGCCTCCAAGGCCGCGGCGGTGACCCTGACCATCCGGTTGGTGTTCGTCCTCCAGTCCGCCACGCACCCCAACTACGCCTCGTCCGTGGGGACAGCGTTCCTGCTCCCCGGATCACTCGGACTGGGGATCGGGATCATCGGCGCACTGACAGTCACCTTCGGCAACCTGGCTGCGTTCGGGCAAACGAATCTGAAGCGGTTGCTCGCCTACTCGACCATCGCCCACGCGGGATACATGTTACTGGGGGTTGCGGTGGTCACCCCGGCTGCGGCATCCGCCGTGCTGTACTATTTGGTCGCCTACCTGGTGATGAACCTGGGGGCGTTCGCGGTTGTCGCCTTGGTCCGGAACGCGACGGGTTCGGAAGAACTCTCTGCATTCCGCGGGCTCGTGTGGCGGTCGCCAGTCTTCGCCATAACGATGGCCCTGTTCCTGTTCTCGCTCCTTGGATTCCCCCCGCTCGCAGGGTTCGCGGGAAAGTTCCAGGTGTTCGCGGCCGTGTATCAGGCCGGGTCGGCAGCGACTGCGGCGGGCCGACCCGACCTCGGAACCGCGTTTTACATCTTCCTTGCAGTGGGGGCGATCAACACCGCCATCAGCGCCTACTACTACTTGCGGATCGTTCGGGAAATGCTCCTGGAGAGCGACCCGAATCCGACTGGCCCCGAGAGCAGAAATGATTCGACCGCCGGGGTCTACCTGACGCTTCTGGCTGCGGGGCTCGTCGCGTTCGGAGTGGTGTGGAATCCACTGACCTCAGCGGCGGAACGGGCGGTCGGGTCGCTAGGCGTTTCCAGCTCGATGCACATCGCAAATACGGAGTGAATGATGGGTCCGGCCGATACGGGGCGATTGCAGGATGTGTTTCGGCGGGAAAGCCGGTCGCTACTCCAGTACGCCCGGGAGTCGGCCCCGTATGCGACCGGTGCCGACCGCAAGTTAGTGGCCGAGGTGCAGCGGATCGCGGAAGAAGAGTCCATCGCCCTCGGGGGATTCGCCGAGTTTCTGAACACCCAGCGGGTGCCCATCCCCTATCTCGGGTCGTTCCCGATGGTGTTCACCGACCTGAATTTCGTCGCCATCCGGTTCCTTGTACCGAAACTCGTGACCGCACAACGGCTGGACCTGGTCGCACTGGAAGCGGGCGTCGAATCGCTGACCGACCCGCTCGGCCAGAACGCGGTCCGCACGCTCGTCGATCTGCACCGCAAACACCTGAAGGAACTTGAGGCGAGTGTTTAGTGTTTAGTGTTTAGTGTTTAGTGTTTAGTGTTTAGTGTTTAGTGTTTAGTGTTTAGTGTTTAGTGTTTAGCCCGTCCTCCAAGGCACCGCCCTTGGCGGCCTTCAGGGTGAAGAATGGCAATACTCGCTACTGATACAGGAAGCCGCTGAGGCTGCGGCATCTAAGGAAAGACGATTGGACGTATAAAAGGGAGGGCGAGGCTCCTGCCGAGCCGTACCTCCCTCACGCTCGGCAGGAGCCTCGCCCTCCCGTTAGACCGACCCTCTGGCCACCTCCCGAAACAGTTGCCACACCCGACTTTGAACCACTCCGGTTACGTACTGGCGTCGGCCCTGGTGAGGTGGTAGAGTAAAGAGGCTCGGGTGGAGGGTATCGACCCGCTCCGAGTCCCGCCACTTGCCTCCCGTCCCCGCCAGGGGCCTCTTTCATGCCTGTTCACACTTCCGCAAATCGCATCGGCTGCGAGGAGTTTCGCCAGACACTCCGCCAGCCTGATCGCCGCGCTTTCGTGAAAGCCGGATTGCTCGGGGCCGCCGGGCTCAGCCTTGGCGAGTTGCTCCGGTCAGATGCCCGTGCGGCCGACGGCCAAACCACCCCGAACCTGGGATCACATTCCGGTCGCATGAACTCGGTGATCCTCCTGTGGATGCGGGGCGGACCAAGCCACATCGATATGTGGGATCCGAAGCCCGACGCCCCGGCCGAGTACCGCGGGGAGTTCGGTACGGTTGGCACCACGGTCCCGGGTGTCCGACTCGGCGATCTGCTGCCGATGTCGGCCCGGATCATGCACAAGTGGTCGATCGTCCGCAGCCTGCACCACCATGACGCCGGGCACTCGACGGGCGACCAGATCTGCTTCACCGGTTACAATGCCGGCCCCGCCCCGGATGAGAACGTTTACCCCTCGATCGGCTCGATCGTCTCCAGGCAGATCGGCCACCTGACCCCGCACATGCCCCCCTATGTGATGATCCCGCGGATGCTCCCGGGTGCCGGGTCGGCGTATCTGGGTGTCGCGCACAAGCCGTTCGAGACGCAGGCAGATCCGGCCCAGCCCGGCCCGTTCAAGATCCCGAACTTCACTCTTGCCTCCGGCGTGACCGGTGACCAGATCGGCGATCGCAAGACACTCTTGAAGGACTTCGACCGCCTCCGCCGTGATGCCGATGCGTCTGGCCAGCTCGATGCGATGGATCGATTCCAGGGCCGGGCCTGGGAAATGCTCACCTCGCCCACCGCGCGGGAGGCCTTCGACCTGGATCGTGAGCCGATGAAGGTCCGGGAGCGTTACGGGTTCATGCCAGCTTTCGATCCGAAGGCTGCAAACCGATGTGGAGCCCCGAACTGGGCTCAGCGGATGCTCCTCGCCCGCCGGCTGGTGGAGGCTGGTGTGCGATTGGTGACAGTCGACCTGCGCTGGTGGGACACGCACGTGAAGGGGTTCGAGTCGCTCCGTGAGGGGTTTTTGCCGCGGTGGGACCGGGCCTACACTGCCTTGATCGAAGACCTCGAATCCCGCGGCCTGCTGGAGACCACGCTGGTACTCGCCTGGGGCGAGTTCGGCCGGACCCCGCGTGTGAACAACGACGCAGGCCGGGACCACTACCCGAACGTGTTCAGCGCAGCCCTCGCCGGTGGACCCGTGAAGGGCGGCCGAGTGGTGGGCGCGTCGGACTCGCTGGGAGCATTCCCGAAGACGAACCCGAAGACCCCGCAGGATGTGCTCGCAACGGTGTACCAGCATCTGGGAATCGACACCGATGCCCAGTACCTCACCGGGACCGGCCGCCCCGTCTCGGTGCTGCCATTCGGCAAGCCGATCAAGGAGTTGTACGGCTGAGTGTTTGTTCTTCTTTGGCGCCACTGGGCGACTCCTTCTCAAGCAGCCCCGGCTCCAGAATGCACCTGGAGCGACGCACGGACGCTCCCCGCGCCGCCCCCGAGATCAACCACGACGTGCCACTGACCGCCATGCGGGGCTGAGATGCGAACAGGGGTCTCCTTGTAGTGCCCGCCAAGATAGCGGTACGGCTTCCCGTGCTTGTATAGCTCAAAGTTTGAAGGATCGAGGAGTTGCACGTTGGCAGGGTGGTCAAGTGTCACTTCCGCCACATCGCCAGCGTCGAGGTGAAGTTCGTTGTGAAGGTAGTTCATGGTGGCTTCTCTCATCGGCGACCCGGCGACCTGCCTGCAACGCGGTTGAGGTAATTATCCGGCTGAAAACTCCAAAAAGCCAGTCGGGATCGTGTTGACAATTCCCCGAGTGTGGGCGTCACGATCGTGGG
>PLDW01000235.1 GCA_003136315.1 Gemmataceae bacterium
CTGTTTGAGAGATGCGGCACTAGAATCCCTAATATTCGACGATTGTCGATCTGATGACGGTCGAATATTAGGGATTCTAGGGAGGGGTTCTTGATAATTCTGCTCCGATTGGACATCAGGACTCGGCTCGGGCACCTGATCCCGAACCGATTTTGTTGAGAACCCCTCCCTAGAATCCCTAATATTCGACGATGGTTGGTCTGATGATGGTCGAATATTAGGGATTCTAGGGAGGGTTCTTGATAATTCTGGCCCGACTGGGCTGCGGGAACGGAAACCGACCCCCCTTCTCCAGTCGATTCTGTTGGAACCCCCTCCCTAATATCCCCAATATTCGACGACGGTTGGTCTGATGGCGGTTTTGGTGTTCCACCCTGCTGTCCGGAGGGAAGATCGCCCCGATCCCAGGCGGGGTTGACGATGTATCGCTCCGCTTGGGGTCCGCTCTGGCCAGTCCGGACGAACCCGACCGGACGGATGTAATTGTGGTCGATCAGGAGGCGGAAGCTCGGGTTCAGGACTTCCGAGTTCCGGACGTCTCGGTGATCCTTGAGGGCAAGGTAGGCGTCGGACCGGCTGAATGTTTTCTGCTCCGGGTTCCGGGCGAGCCATGCCAGGAGTCGACCAGCGATCCGGCTTCGTCGATCTGCCCATCCGACACCGAGGCAGCGTTCTCCGTGCTTCTCGAAGTACCAGACCACGGCGACCGCGCGTTTGATCGTCTCCGCGTTGATCGGGGAGTCCTCCGGCACCTCGCCCGTCGCCAGTCGAAGTGCGTGCATGAGTGCAATCAGCCGCAGGCCGAGGTGCCGGTATTTGCTCAATACCCCGATGTACGGGTCTGTTGGGTCGAGAGCGTTTGCCCTGGCGGCTATGTCCCCCGTGAATCGTTCCCACTCCCGAGCGGCCGAGGCGTCGAGCGGGGCGTAATATGGCCGCTCCCCAACCACGACACCATCGACCACGATTGGGATCATCTTCAGGTCGAGGAGTTTCTCATAGACCTCTGTGTAGCCATCCTCAAGTTCCTTGGAGACAGTCTCCCATGTCTCACCGGTGAGTCGTAAAGGGTCCGGGTACGATATGAGGAACCTGTCAGCCCACCCGTCATTGATGAAATCGTGTCGACCCAGGTCACCGCGGAAGGTGGGAAGGACATCGGGCTGGATCATCCCGGCGACTGCACCGAACGTGTGAGCGAGGGTCAGTGGGGGTATGCCGGCCTGCCGGTCCTTCTCCCGGTTGATGATGATCGCTGAGCCGGCCCACAGGGGGAGTAAGTTCTGCTTGTCATCCCCTTTTCCGCCGCTTTTGTACTGGTTCAGAGCTTGGACCAGACTGGCGAGTTCGTCTTTGGCGAGTACCACACCGCGGGGGTTAGCCGCGTTCCCGCGGAGCATGCTCTCGACGGTGAAGTTGATGAAGACGAGCTGTTGCAGAACAGGTTCCTCAGGTTCTTCCGGTGGGTCACCTTCACAATCGCCCTTCTTCCAGTCCTTCATAGCCGCGTCCCACCTCACCTTATCAGCCCGGTACTCCTTGAGCCTTTCTCGGTGTTCCTTTATCCAGCGTTGGGCAATGTCCATCAGCGGACCCATCGCGAAGTTGAGTGCAGGAGACTTCGCCCGGCCGGGTGCCGCAACAACCACACACCAAAGCAACGGGGATTCCTTGTAGGTCCGTTTCACCTCAGCAGCCAACGCCCGGCCGCACGTCGCCCCGAGCAGGGCCAGCGCGGGAACCGCGATGTAATCGACAGGCACACCGAGCGATCTTGCCGCCGCGACCCAGTAATTGCCGATGACGATTGGAAACACTTCGATGGGAAAAGGCGGGACGGAGGGCATCTTCGGGAGCGGTTCCGGCGGTGCCCACGGTGCATCGTTGTCGTTGCCAGCGGCCGAGGAACGGACCCCGAGCCACTCCTTGACAAGGTCGACGATCACCTTCCCAGCCTGGCCGAGGAGATTGGCCAGTGCTGGCCAACCGGTGGCCGTCTTGTCGGTGGCCCGCCTCTCGACAGTGGCGGCGACGGTTGCAACGCGGTCCTGAGATTCTTCGTCCTTGGCCGCAGCGCACACAGCCCGGATGAAGTTCTCGGCTCTTTCCGCCTCCCATCCGGCCTGGAGAAGGCCCCCGGCGAGGGCAAGGGCGGCCTTGTTTCTCGATCCCCTGGGCCAGTATCGGCCGAGGAGAGCAGCGGCTCCGACGGCCCGAACAGCGACCCAAAGATCGATGAAGTTGACCCGGGCCGGGCCAGTCCTTTTCGACCAGACGGACCGCTCCGGCTCGGGGTGGCCCTTCTCCAGATCCGTTGGATAGATGCTGGGCGGGACAACCGTCTGGCCGCCGGTCGAGCGAAGTTCGAGCATGTGGCGGGTAGGGTCGTTATCGAGCTTGGTCGGGTCGTTCAAATCGGTCGCTGACTTCTCTGGTGGGGAATCGACGATGTACCACCAGTGCGAGTCCGGAGCACTCTCCCGGCCGCCGATCATGTCAGTTTTGGGCAACAGAAACGGGGCGGCGGCCCGAGCCTCGGGGCAATCCAGGTCAACGTCTACCAAGCCATTGGACGGGGCACCAAGAAGGAGCCCGATGTTCTGCTCTCCACCAGCCGGGAAATGCTCGTCCAGGGCCGACAGATCGAACCGGAAATTGCTCCAGTCGGGGAGTACCGGCCGCTTCTTCAGGTGCGGTAGCGGGAGAGGAACCCAGCCCTGTTTGTGGTAACGAATGGCAGCCTCCCTGGTCGTTGCTGGGAAGGCTGTTCCGTTCCTGTTCGCTGTCATACCCGATTCCCCCGCCAGAGCGCTGGGTCAAGGAGGTCGGTCGCAGCGCGTTCGAGTTCATCGAGCGGTTCCCCACCGTCATCCGCGGCGATGAGTTCGAGCCCATCCGGACTGCATTGCGGGTGAGGGATAAAGTGAGGGATGAGCAGGCAACGGAGTTGCTCCTCGGTGCTGGCTGAAGGCCGTTTCATGCTCCCCTCCGTTCCAACTCGCGGCCGGCAGCGGCAGACGCGCGGCGGGAGGCCGTTGGGGAACGGGGAGTGGGCGTTGCGGTCTCATCCGCAGGAATGGCGAGTGCGGCGCTAAATCTCGCCAAGGATTCCGCGCTGGTCAGCCAACGATTTCCCAGCCTAGTCGCTTCGAGTCGCACTCGCCGGCCGTCAAGGGCAAGTGCCCCTTTGATGATCCATCTCGTCAGAGTCGCGGGGTGCAATCGCTTGGCCCCGCGATTACCGGGGATCGGAGCAGCAGCATCGCTCAGGCTGATAAGCTTTTCCCCGTTGAGAGGCAGGGTGGTTGAGGTGAGATTGTGGTCAGCCACAGGTCACCTCCTGTAGGTTGTGGGAGGTGACGGGGGAAGTCGTGGGAGAAGACGGGGACGGGTAGTTCGCTTTGTAGACGGCTACCCGCAGGAGGGATCTGAGGAGGTCTCGACGGCGGATGGTTTCCGCCAACATCCTCCGGACCACTTCCGGATCTGGCACTGCGTCGAGCGGGTCGGGTTGGTCGAAGCTTGGTGGCATGAGTCCTCCCTCTGCGGTTTGGGCAAAAGGAGGTTACCCGACACGAATTTCAGGGCGCTTTCAGGGCGCTTTCAGCTTTGAAATTGTGTGAAAGAGTTCAACGGGGTTCTTTCCGGACCACTCGGTTCGGGACATCCGCGGTCAGTTTCCAGGGCAGGTGGAGGCTGGCGAGATCGTTATTAGCCCGGTGCGTCCAAGTGTGCATCGTTTTATCTTCCACATCACCCATCTCATGTTTGATAGTGATGAACGATGCTGACTCCCGGTTCCACATGAACGCGATAAACTTGTAGATCTGTCCCCTCACTTCGACAGTTCGCCCTTCCCATCGCACTCGGCACCCGGCCTGTGGACCGTCCGGTTCCGGTTCCTCCACTTGGGGTACTTTTGGCGGTAAAGGGTCCGAGCCCGATCCTGGCACTTGGGCGGGTTCTTTGACCCGACCCGGAAGTGCTGGCGCCCCGTTCACCTTTTCGGACTGCGATGCGGCAAGGTCATTCTTCGCTTTCTCCACAACGGGTTCCAGATTCTGCGGTGCGTCGACAGACAGGTCGGGTGTCTGACTTATCGTTGAGGGCGACAGAACGTCTCGGAGAGCAGCCGCCGAAGCAGCCCAGGCGTCCTCCAGTACCTGGATTCCAGAAGGCAGTTTCTTCGCCATCCTCTTTGCCGACGGTGACCAATTCATGATGGTGGCGGCCCAGCGCGTCGATTCCCACCGATCCCCGATCGGTTCCAGCCATGTCGGGGCCGCCAACGCAATCGCGGCTCCCGCCTGAGACGCCAACTCCCTGAACTCTTCAGCGTCTTCAATTTGACTGCTCAGAGCAACAAACGTATCTTGGCTCCCCTGCACCGACCCGAAATAATCCTTAACACGGAATGGCCAATAGAATACCTCATCACGCCACTGTCCAACGTCCGGAGATCCGAATTCGCAGCTCATGCATTCGGGGATGAATCGATGTGCAACCGGACCATTGGGGAGTGAAACAAGAGTCGTTTTCCGGCCTGGATTATCGCTCCGTTCTAGGGCACGGGCCATTAGCGATTCCAAATCCTCTCGGTACGAATCCGGTCGACTGGCATCCGGTTCAGCCGTAAGCGGCTTCCCATCCCTCGGCTTTTCCCCCGTCATGATGAGTCTGGCCTTCTGATAATCTTGCAGTTCCAGACCGAACGGTGGTCCTGCTGGGGCATCAACCGGCGGATCGGGGAACAGCAGCCAATTGCGAATCAGAGGGAGCCACCCGAAAAGGGACCGACAGAAATCGGGGCTCAGCAGCCGGTTCAGTCTGTCTGCGAGGTCGATTTCGGTCAAGCCGATGGCGGATAGTAACAACTCCGCCGCATTGGCTGGGGTCTTGTCATCGAACCATACCTTGCGATATTTGTAATCAGCTTCGATACTCAATGGATCTGTAGCTTCCGGCGGGTGGGGCGGCGAGTTGATCGGAGCATCCCTGCGTGCCATCCACCCGAGACGCTCGCGCACATCTCCTGGCAACCGCAGCCACCCACCCCCGAGGGAAAGGGCGGAGAATTTGTGCCGCACTGCGAGCGGACGGGCAAGTTGCTGGAGCAACCCACCCACACGCTTGAGCGAGCTGGCCAATTGACGAGCGGACTGAATTGAAATCTCTGTGCTCAATTGACACTGCCTAAGATGGGCGTAAAGATCTTCCCAGGCATTGACCCATTGAGGCAAGAGTTTGGCTAGGGGGTCTTCGACTTCCGTTTTGAATTGGTGGCGTCTCTGATCAGTAGCCGTCTGCTCTTTGGTCCTGATGGCCCGGTCGAGCCCAGTCATCCGCTCTTGCGCTCTCGCGTTTTGCTTGTCCAACTCTTGCCAATTCGGGAATCGCTGATCCCTCTCAGCCTGCCACCGCTCCCGAAACAGGCTCTTTGGGTAACTCACAATCGAGTCCCAAACCCAGCGAGCCCACAGGTATTGGTCATCATTCCGGATGCGGTGCAAACGACTGGCAATCTCCTCTATCGGATCTCGTGAGACGGCGGAACGAACGACCCCGAGTGCTTCGGCCAATAGCTGAGGTGAGGTGTATCGGCCATGACAGGTTTCCGGTGTCGGTATCGCGTCAGCGACACCAGCCTCAGCGATCACTCGGCCTGCCTCAGCGAAGAGGTTCGCGGCTTCGTAGATGAAGCAGTCGAACCCGTACCATTCGGCGAGTTGGAAGTGAATCGCCTTCTGGAACGCCTCGTCGAGTTTATTTTGTCGTCGTCTACCATCTTCCCGGAAATGGATGTATTGTGCGAGCTGTTGTGGGTCGTTCGCCCGATCGGACATGATATGCTCCGGCTCAGTTCGGCCAGGGCCGGGTGTTGGCTGGCCATCCCTTTGTGGATGCTAACGGCCAGCCAATACCCGGCCCTGGCCATCGCGGTGGCCGCCTCAATGGTGGCCATGAACCCCTGCAACAACCGCCGGACGGCCAGGGGGGAGGGGAGATCGGCCCCCCTCCCGCGGTCTACCGCCCCCGGGTGGGTCACCCAACCTCCGACGCCACTTTCATCGCGAGGCCGAGGTTCCGCTCGGCATAGACCTCGGTGACATTCGCCCGTGAGTGGCCGAGGAGCACCTGGGCTGCCTCCAACCCGTGGTCCCGCCGAATGTCGGACGCATACGTGTGCCGGAGTTGGTTCGGGTGCCAGTGAGGAACCTTCGCCTTCTTGCAGCCCTTCCGGATTGCGTTGGCGTAAGCGTGGGGGTGATAACGATCAGTCGGGACTCGGGAAGGAGCCTTCTTTCTCCGGTCTCGCTGCGACGGCGGGATCTTCGACTTCCGACGAGCCCGTGCAGTCCGAAGCCGCTCCTCCCGATCTCGGGCCGGGCTAAATAGCGTCGCCTCGGGATCGACCACACACCCTGCTACCATCACCACTAGCCGCGAGGTATCCCGAAGCAATTTCGTATCGTGTTCCCGGCCAGCCGCCTGATAGGCGTCGGCTGCTTTAGACCGGGCGGTCGTGTCGGTCAGGTCGAGGTGCTCGAACCCTGCTGGCGGAGGGCGGTCCCCCCGAAGGAACTCAGCCATGACTTCCTGGGCACGCGGGCCGAAGGGGATCACCCGAGGCTTCCCACGGTGGGAGGTCTTGTGGCGGGATGGTCGGTAGAGCCACAGGTCGCCGGTCCGGTCCACTTCTGCCAGTTTCAGCCGGCAAGCCTCACCCGGCCGCATCCCGGTGAGTTCCTGGAGTCGGATCATCGCGCGGACGGGTGGTCTGACAAAACGCAGGACTGGGGCAACGTAGGCTGGATCGACAGGTTCGATGGGTTCACTCTCCCGGGCCTTGGTTCGGCCCTTCTGAAGCCCGGAGAGCGTGCGGAGAGCCTGGTAGACGCTGACAGGGACGAGTTCCTCGGCAGTTGCCCACCTGAACACCCGCTTCACTCGGTCGATGCGGCGGTTGATGAGGGTCCGACACCATCCAGCGTCGACCATCTTCTGGCGGACCGCGGCGAGGGCCTTGGGACCGAATCCGGCCGCCGGGGTGTGGCCGTACAGCTCCCGAGCCACCCCGATCGACCGCTTGATCTCCTTGACCTCGGTGGTGAGTTCGCCGTCCGGGGTCCGGTAATGGGTTTCGGCCCAACGGAGGAAGCCGAGAAGGATCTCGTTGAGAGACAGGTCGGGGGAAGGGGTTGGAGACGGATTGGCTGGGGGACCGACTGCCAGTTCAGCGATCAACCGGGCGTACTCGGTGCGGCTCTCGGGAGAACCGTAGAGGCCGAGGTAAAAATCCCGCCGTTTTCCGTCCGCGAGACGGAGAGTTACGACGGCCTGACCGGTTTTTTTGTGCAGGCGGTAGGACGGAGGCCTGGAATTGCGGGATGGTTGCGACACGCGGCGAGCCCTCGCTTGCGGTAGACTACCGCAGGTTTCGGGTTTCTCGGCCGCTCTCCGGACCATCCGGAGGTAAGCTTAACTGCTTCGGCTGCAAGGACTTAACTCAAGCTCCGCGACCTAGATTCGAACTAGGAACCCGCCGGTTAACAGCCGGCTGCTCTACCGTTGAGCTATCGCGGAATCTGACCCAACACCAAGAATAGGAGAAGGATCTCCTGATGACAAGTGGAGACCTCCTGGGACAGTGGCCAGAACACGCTTTGCAGTGGCAAGTACATGGCAGGTTGTATGATGCCATAACTCGCAGTATATAAATGCTTTGTGGCAGGTGGTAATGAGCACTCTTCAGCCTGGAGGGAACTCAGATCACCCCCGATTGCGGTGGCGAGACCCACGGTCCCGGCCCTTCCCGGGTTCAATCCGTGTTCGCGTCATCGTCACTGTCACCGGCGGTGTCGCTGCGCTCAATTGCTTTCAAGGCCCACCGACTTGAGAAACACGAAATCCCTGGGACGGCCTAATCAACTGCTCCGACGTACTTCAAATCGCCATCGACTCACTTTGACACTGGATGATCACTCGACTCCGTCGGGATGGCTCTTGGTTGGCATCTCATCTCTCGACAGTGACACGACAGCGTCACAACCGAGGCTGTGCCAAATAGCTCTGTGTGATCGGCCAGTGTCATCAGTGACAACCGTTTGTGCAGGGTACCAAGCGGGCGGCTAGGAGTGAAAGTTATCGACCTTGGACGGGGTCCTATGGGGCGGGAGGAACTGCGACGGAACCGACCGCGATTGGGGGGATCTGAGAGGCGGCCAGGGCCAGCCCAGTGGTCGGATCGACCTCGAAACCTTGTACGACCGCGATTGTTTGACCGGACTGGGTGACGATGGCGAACCCGGAGTAGGTGAACGACGGGGTAACGGCCAGCGCCGTGTTTCCAAGCGTTGCAAGACTCGCGTTGATCGAGTTTCGCAGGGCCACTAGCCCGGGAATCAGCCCGAAGACCAGAATTCCGATCACCAGCACGAGCTCGACCGAAATGACCGCCCCGCGGTCATCGGACCACAACCGACGTAATCCCAAGTTCATCGTGGCGCTCCCGACGGGAATAAAGGGGGTTGAGACGACCCTGTCGCGGCGGAGCGCCAGAAGAACCGCTACAATCAGAACAGTCTACGCCTTCAGAGTAATCTTCCGGTCTCAGGCTGCTACGGCAGTCATGGAAAATTTCCGGTTTCGGGCATAGCGAACTGTCGGAATAGGCGACAACCCATTTACCGGATCAGGCTACGATCTCATTTTGCAGTCTTGATGCAAAAACGGTGTACGGCCACAACTCAGATTTCTTCCCTGGCCTTGGGAACTTGTGACGACGGAAACGACCAGCGGTTTCGCATGCCAGCTCACCCAATCGCTCAAGCCAGACCAACCGGCGCGACCGCTCGCACGGATTGGTCTCCTACCAGCCCGTTCTCCCGTGATCGGAATCTCTACCGCACGCCGAAACGATAACAGTGTGGAGCGTGCCCGCGCTCCACCCCGGAGTTACGGTATGACCTCGCTTTCTCTGGTCGCCCTTCTCGCGGTCGGGGCCGACCCCGATCCAGCGATGTATCACTATGCGTATCCCCCCCAGACCGGGAACGGCCCCCGGATCGCGTCCAAGTGGTGGTTCCCACAGGGGCCGGTCGAGAAGATCAAGGAAGCCGCCGCCGCCCTGAAACTCGTCGGGACGGTGCCTTCAGGTGGGCCATCGTACCTGTACCAACCGGCCTACGCCGAGGATCAGGTGATACGCGGCCCAGCGCGGCCCTACACGCCACAGCCAGGCGACATCGTCATGTCGGCCGACGGTTCAAAATTCTGGAAATTGATGCACAACCTGGCCGGGACCAGCCACCCGACGCACTCGATGATTGTCTTCGCGATGCCGGACGGCCGCTCGGCAATCCTGGAGGGCGGACCCCACGACACCCTCCGGTGTCGGGTGCTGGAAACTATCCCGCACATGGCTACTTACGAGGCCGAGGGGCGGGTCTGGGTTCGTCGCCGGGCATGCCCCCTGACTCCGGAGCAGTCGGCGCGGTTAACTGAGTTCTGCCTGTATGTGAATGGCCGCGACTTCTCCCTCCGCCGACTGGCGGTGCAACTGACGCCACTTCGGTGCCGGGGACCGATCCGGACCGCTTTTGTCGGCAAGCCGCATGGCCCGGACCGCGAAGCGTACTACTGTAGCGAGTTGGTGTGTGAAGCGTGTGTGTATGCCAAAATCCTGGACCCGAACACCACCCGGCCAGCGGCCACCTTCCCGCGGGATTTGTTCTTTGGGGGGTCATTGAACCCCTACCTCAACCATCACCTGAAGGCCATGAACGGGCCGTGGGATCCACCCGCCCGCTGGACGGGGAGCCCGCTCACCCCGATCGTCGGAACGACGCCGGAAGCGGGGGAGGCTCAAAGGAATCGGGAAACTGGTCGCTAAACTCGCGGCAAATGAGTGAGGTTCATCGTGCCTCACTCCAATTTTGGACGATGATGGTTGCCTGGCCATTGGGCGTATATACTGGCATAACCCCTTTCGGTCTGCCGGAGTTCACGCGATGGCCAACGGTCAGAAACCCTACCTGCTCCAGTTCGTGCCGTGCGTATCGGCCGTTTGGGATCTGGCTATCAATGCCTGGGTTCTGGCTCATCCACTCCATACGGTAACTCTACCACCGGGAGCCAGATTCCCCTTCCTGGTCGACGAAATCTGGCTGTATACTCAACTCACAGATGCGATCGGGACTTACAACCTGAGCGTCCAGTTGCGGATGCCGCAGACGCAGGCGATTCTGGTGCGGTCGCACCCAGCGCTGCGGTCGTTCCCGACCAACCGGATGGATGTCGTGGAAGAGGCGTTCCAACTGACCAAGGTTCCATTCCGGCGTCCTGGGGAATACGAGTTCCACCTGTTGGCGAATCAGGTCGAGATTGGCAGCCCTGCCCGACTGCTCGTGAGGTGAGAAATGACGCAGACGAACGATAACGCCCCTTCCCACGGGAAATTTGTTTCGCTGGGCGAATTTCGTGAGCCGATCCGCATCGACTGCACGGAATGGACGCAGGACATCCCCCCGGAGCAATGGTCACGAGGGAAATTCGTATCGTTGAGCGAATTTCGTGAGCCGATTCGGATCGACTGCTCCGCCAGCGAAACCCCGGCACCGGTGACCCTGGTGTTGACACTCGACCTGGCTCAAGGGGCGGATGCCATAGCGGTTCGCGACAAGGTGGTGCGATTAATCGAGACCCTGAGCAACTTCGAGAAGACGCTCGGCGGGGCTGGCGTAACATGGGATCCGAAGCAATCGACCGCAGCTGATGGAACTGTGACGATGGTGTTAGTGCCGAATGATCCGACTGGGGCCGAACTCCGGTTGGAGGCGATGGCAAAGGTGACGGCTGCCACGGTAGCCGAGTTCGGGGCCGTTGTGCGGATTCAGGCAGGAGTGAAACGCATCGCCGCGTAAAATGGCACTGCAACCGGACAAATTGAGTAGTCTATGACCCGGGTTTTCATCTCTTACCGTCGCGATGACTCGGCCGATATCACCGGCCGCATCTTCGATCGCCTCCGCGCGCACTTCGACAAGCAGATCCTCTTCCGGGATGTCGATGTGATCCCGTTCGGGTCTGACTTCCGCCAGGTGATTCGCAAGGCGGTCGAGGACTGTCAGGTGCTGCTGGCGGTGATCGGCCCCACCTGGCTGAACATCGCGACCGAGGACGGCAACCGACAGCTCGACGACCCGGGCGATTTCGTCCGGCTGGAGATCGAGACCGCGCTGAAGCGTGACATCCCGGTCATCCCGATCTTGGTCGGTAAGGCCGCAATGCCCGAGGTCAACCAGTTACCCGATTCCCTCCAGCCACTCGTCTTCCGGAACGGCCTCGAAGTCCGTTCTGGTCCGGATTTCCATCGCGATGTGGACACTCTGATCCGTGGGCTCACTGGGTTGCTCGATGCACCACAAACCGCTCAGTCCGAGGATTTTCGCCTCATCCTTGAGGCGTTTCATGCAGACGAAATCGATCCACAGATCGTGCGCGAAAAGCTCGTCAATCTATACCGGGCACTGAATCAGTATAACCTTGCAAAGTACGGCCATCGACTCACACTGGAGCAGTTTCGACAGTACTTGCTCGCAGACAGCCGTGTGGAGGTCTAATCGTGGACGAACACCACCATCCGGCTCCTCAAGAAGTTGCACCCGCCGAAAAATTCAAATTGGTTCTTCGACCGACAGCGCCCCTCCCGTTTGGTGCAGCTGAGGCGTTGTTGGATTTAGTGCTTTCTGCGATCCCCCGTGGACCGACATTCACGAAAGCAAAATACTGTCGCGTCGAGTTCCCAGATGAGGTAGTCGAAGAAATCATTGAGGACGTGCGAAAGATCGCTGCGGAAACAGAACCAATCGAACGTCAGCTTCAGAATAACCCTCCTTCGCTCGACGAGCGAGAAGCAGCAATTCGTAATGCAGCCGAAGCCGTGAGGGCCGCGGTAGAGGATATGTGTGCCAGTGGTATTCGCCCACGCGGACGGGTCGAGCCACTCCACGTCGTGGAGTAGTTGCCTCGACTTCCATCCTCACCCCCCCCGGTCGCCGTTGGACTGATCCAGGTGGATGTGTGGGCTGGAGCCCTTCCCGCCGCGGAGTTCGATCACACGGTCGGCACGGCCCTGCGTCAGATAAGCGGTCAGGTCGACCCCCATCTCCTTGAGCGCGGCCAGGTGCTGGCGGGTTCGCTCCTCGGCCTGGCGGCGAAGTTCCTGCTCGGTCTCGGCGTCCCGCCGGTGCTGCTCACGGGCCGCTGTTCGCTCCGCCTCTCTCTGGCGTGCCTCCGCCTCCTGACGCTTCGTCGCCAGATCGATCTCGGTTTCCACTTCGATCGCCTGCTCCGTCCGACGCCGCGCGGCCCGGTTCATCTGGGCGTTGAGCTTGTAGTCTTCCAGGTTCTGGGCCTGCTCTTCCGTTGCCCGTTCCAACTGGAGCTTGGTTCGCGACTCGATCGCCTGGTCGTGCATCGCCTGAAGCCGGTCCGGTGCTCCATAGCCTCGATAGACCACTTTGTTCACCCTGTAGCCGTTCTGGGCCGCTCGTGCGGTGAGTTGCCGGTACGCATCCAGCTCATTGAGCTTGCCGGTCTCGTGCTTGAACACCTCGAATGTCCGCTGTCCGCAGAAATCGACCACGTCCGATGTCGCCGCGTTGATGAAATCCCCGATCGGGTCATGGGTCGTCTCAAGCATGCGATCGATGTCGAGCAACTCGAAGAACATCATCAACTTGATGGTGAGCACTGCATCGTCCGAGGTCCGGACATCGGTCACGTCGTGATACATCTGGTCGGGCATCAGCCAGAGTTTCTGGAAGACGAGCCCCTTGGCCACCTTCTTCTGTCCCTGCGAACCGCCCTCCGAGCCATGCCAGGCAAACGTGTGCAGCCACTCCCCGGGGGCCGGAACGAACAGCGTCGGACCATACACCATACGACGGGATACGGCCCCGGAATCGGCCGGTCGGTTGTAGACGATCACGGCTTCCTTGGCTGCGAGCTGGAGGGCATCCTGTCGGGTCACCTGCTCGTGGGTGCGGGGGTCGAACCACAGGTCGGCCGGGCCGGTGAGGTGCTCCTGCCGGCCGTCCCGGAACCGAACGATCAGGAACTCGCCGGGGTGAGCGACGAAGTGCCGCATCTTCTCGAATCGATTCCATCCCTTCCACACCCGCTTTGGACCAACGAGTACCTCCATCCGCCCGTCGCGACGGATCATCAGCGCCCGCTGCCCCTCATCGACTGTGTAGTACCACATGGATTCGCTCTCGTCGGGGGTGGTGTCTTCGTCGTCCTCATCGTCGGTCTCGTCCTCGATCCGTTTCGCACGATTCTTGTGCTCAAGCATCACATCGGCGGATCGCCAAGCCTGAGCGGACTTCACTGGCCTCCGCATACGCTGGATGGGGGGCGACTGCGCCGCAGGCGGTGGCATCCCCCGTGACCGGTACAGATGCTCATCCAGATCGCCCCCACCGGCACAACTTTCGGAGGAGAAGACTGAAGTGTCGTTGAACTCGGTGAGCATCGAATCAACCGACTCGGTTTCCGTCTGCCCATAGTGGAGGTTGATCGCTTCCTGGATGATTGCCTGCGGATACTGGACAAGCCGGACCCGCTTGTTGAGCATGAAACCGAGTTTGTCGGCGAGGAGGACGTCGCCCGCCTTGGCCGCTGCACAGGTGAGGGTCTCGCCTTCGAGGGCCAGCGGGACGATCACGTTCTCGCGAGCAACCGACTCGGGAATCAACGCCAGAAGGTTGACTGGAGGATTCAGATTGGGGCGGTCGGACGAGGCAACCGAGGTCTCGTCCGCGAGGTGAACCGCGCCACGTTTTTGGATCAGATCGGGGTACATGGTGAACCAGGATTGGACCACGGGAGCGAGCCCGGAATGGCCCGCAGATGACGCTGACTTCGACGCAGATGAGATCCAGATCAGACCAAATCAAATTCATTTAATCAGGATTTTATCTGCGTTCGTAGATCTGTGTCATCTGCGGGCCGTTCTTTACCTCTTTGCTGTCAATCGCGCCACTTCGGCACAGTCCTTGTCCCCGCGACCACTGAAGCAGAGGACGATGGCATCGTCCTTGTCGCGGTTGGCTGCGATCCGCATGGTCTCGACCAGTGCGTGCGCGGTTTCGAGCGCTGGCAGGATGCCCTCCAGCCGGCCGCACAGGTGGAACGCCTCCAGGGCTTCACGGTCGGTAACGCTACAGTATCGCACCCGACCAGAATCGTGCCAGAAACTGTGTTCCGGCCCGACCCCGGGATAGTCCAGTCCGGCCGAGACCGAGTGGACCTGGGCCGTCTGGCCGTCATCGTCCTGGAGAACGTAGCTAAAGCTCCCGTGGAGCACACCTGGCTTGCCGAAGCTCAGAGTGGCTGCGTGGCCGCCGAGGGCCGGCCCATGCCCGCCAGCCTCGACCCCAACCAACTCCACGTCGGCCTCGTCCACGAACGGATGGAACATCCCGGCCGCGTTACTTCCCCCACCCACGCACGCCACCACCACATCCGGAAGGTGGCCGAACTGCTCGCGCGCCTGGGCCTTGGTTTCCACTCCGATCACGCTCTGGAAATCTCGAACCATCAGCGGGAACGGGTGCGGTCCGACCACGCTGCCGATGATGTAGTGAGTGTCCTCGACGGAACTCATCCACTCCCGCATCGCTTCGTTGGTGGCGTCCTTGAGCGTCTTGCTGCCGGAGGTGACCGGGAACACCTCGGTCCCCATCGCCTTCATCCGGAACACGTTCAGTTCCTGTCGACGGATGTCCTCGGTTCCCATGTACACGCGGCACGTCATCCCGAAGAGGGCAGCAGCAGTGGCGGTCGCGACCCCGTGCATCCCGGCCCCAGTCTCGGCAATCACCCGGCTCTTGCCCATCCGTCGGGTCAGCATCGCTTGCCCAAGAGCGTTATTGATCTTGTGCGCCCCGGTGTGGTTCAGATCCTCACGCTTGAGGAAGATGCGAGCCCCGCCGGCCTCCTTCGTCAGCCGTTCGGCGAAATACAACCGACTCGGCCGGCCAACGTACTCGTTCAGACGCCGGTGGAATTCGGACCGGAACGCTGGATCTTGCTGCGCGTCCTGATACGCCCGGTCGAGCTGGTCAAGAGCGAACATCAGGGTTTCGGGGACATACCGGCCCCCATACGGACCGAACCGGCCCCGGGAGTCGGGGACTTGCGAGACAGGGGGCAGGTCGGGAGCGGAAGTTGACATCACGGTACTTGGTCCTGCGGGCGCGGAATCGATACCGTCTGTTGTCTCAGAAGTGGGGCTCGGGTTCAAGCAGACGGGGGTTCAACGCGTTGGAAGGCATCCTTCCCTGGAGTCGCAGGCGTGAGCCTGTGAGCCCCGGGCACCGACCGACTTCGCAGGCTGAGCCTGCGTTTCCTGGCACTGACTAGCAGTCCCTCCACAGAATCGCGCTGGAGAACTCACCTGAGGGGTGACTGCGGGGACATCGGACACTTTCGGGGCACCGGGACGGAATCGCGGCCAATCCCTGCAATCCTGTCGGGGTTGTTCGTCGTCGGAATCCTGACCGACCTGGCGGCCATCTGTGAGCTAAGCTTCGGATGGCAACCCCTGGAAAGGGGCAGGTGTTGAGAACCCGCCGTAAGCCGCATGGAACACCCCACGGACTCTCCGCTCGTGCCACTCCACCGCACCCTCCTCATCGCGGGTTGCCTCGTCATGGTTGGGGTCACCGCGCTACTGGATCAGTGGACCGGTCCTCACCTCTCGTTCGGGGTGTTCTACCTGCTCCCGGTCGTTGTGTGTGCCTGGTGGGGTGGGTTCGCCCCTGGCATCCTGATCGCCATCGCCGGTACTGTTGCCTGGTGTGTGGTGGACCAGAGCGAACACCCCTCCACTCCGCCGATCGCGGAGGTCTGGAATGGAATCGTCTGGTTCGGCACCCTGGTCCTGGTCGCCAGCCTGGCAGCCCGGGTTCACATGGGAATCCGGCGTGAGAGATACCTGGCCCGGACCGATTCCCTCACCGGCGCAGCGAATGGCCGGCACTTCTACGAAACGGTTGTGGAGTTGGCCAATATCGCTCGTCGCTCCAACCTCTCCCTCACGCTTGCTTACCTGGATCTGGACGACTTCAAACAGGTGAACGACCAACTCGGTCACGCTGCCGGCGATGAGGTTCTGACCCAGGTTGTCAGGACGGTTCAGGCCGACCTCGCCGGTGCCGGCCTCCTGGCCCGGCTGGGTGGGGATGAGTTCGCTGTTGTGCTAACGGGACTGGATCCCGCATCGGCAGACGCTCGAATCGCCCGGCTCCATACGCAGGTGTCGGAGGAAATCGGCCGTCGCGGCTGGCCGGTCGGCGTGAGCATCGGGGCGGTGACTTTCCCGGTTCCCGGGGTGGACGTGGACCGGATGATCCAGCGAGCCGATCTTCTGATGTACACGGCGAAGCGGAAGGGGAAGCGGCGAGTCGAGCACACGATCGCGACGGAGACGGACGCGACCGCCATTTCGAGCCCATCCGGGCAGCGGCGAGCAATCGCTCGGGTGCTCGATGGCTGCCCGGCCCGAGTCCGGCCCGAGGGCACCAATGAATCGGATGTGTTTGCGACCGTCCGTGACCTGACCGCCTGGAAGGCGTGCCTCCACCTGGAACAGTGCTTTGCAGCGGGCACGGTCCTGGTGGTGGAACCGTTGGCCGCGAGTGCCCGAACGCTGCTTGTCCGGGTGGAGTCCGCGCAATCAACGCGAGGCGGCTGGCTGCACTACTGTGCCATGTCGGCCCGACTGAGCGATGACGAACTCACCAGTTGGCTGGGCAACGAGGAGGCCAGCCTCGGCCAGACACCGCTGCCCATCTCAATCGCCGCCCATCAGGATGTCATTTCTCAGTGATGCGCTGCGGAGCATTTCACGCAAAGACGCAAAGATCAAGACACGAAAACAGATTGTTTGATTCAATCTCAACATACTTCACGAGACTCAGTGCAAGAATACGTCATGAGTTCGCATTTCGCATTGAGGCAACCGGTGGAGAGGAGTGGACCCACCAAGGGTGGCGGCAGTTGCTCCCTGTTTTCGCCCCGAAGGGTCGGCGGAGAATAGCCCAGGGTGCAGCCGGGCTTCCCGGCGAAACCCTGGGTGTGCAATGCGGAACCCAGGACCGGCACCTCACCCTCTCACCCCGGTAACGGCCCAAAGGCTTCGGCGGGGAGGAGGCGGAGGCCGTTTGTCTCCGGGTCAAACACCCGCCAGCCCAGAAACCGCCACGCCTCCGGCGAGGCGTACAGCACCTTGTTATTGGCGTGGTCGATGGCAGCCGTTTGCCCCTCGGGGAGCAGATGGCCCGTCCACAGGCATTTGCCGGAGGTGGCATCCCAGACCTTCAACGAGTTGTCGGACGACCCGGAGACGATACGCTGCCTATCCGGGCTCCAGTCACACGCCAGCACCCTGTAAGAATGTCCCCGGAGAGTGAGAAGGCACCGACCGGAAGCAGGATCCCAAACCCTCAACGAGTTGTCGTCCGATCCGGAGACGATCCGCTGCCCGTCCGGGCTCCAGCCACACGCATTCACCCAGTTGGAATGTCCCTTGAGAGTGAGGAGGCACTGGCCTGAAGAGGCATCCCAAACCTTCAACGAGCTGTCGTCCGATCCAGAGACAATCCACTGTCCGTCCGGGCTAAAGCCGCACGCTCGCACGCAGTTGGAATGTCCTAGGAGAGTGAGGAGGCACTGGTCGGAGGTCGCATCCCAGACCTTCAGCGAGTTGTCGTCCGATCCGGAGACGATCCGCCGTCC
>PLDW01000064.1:0-21369 GCA_003136315.1 Gemmataceae bacterium
GCCGCCCTCCGTGGCGACCCGGCGTGGGCAAGTCCCAAAGACAGGTATGCTTTCTTCTGCCGATCGCCTAAATCCTCCGTACCATTCCCCGCATGGGACTGCTCAGGCTCGCGAATGGGACTGTCCACGATCCGGCCAATGGCGTCCGCGGCGAAATCCGCGATGTCTGGATCGATGGGGGGAAAGTTGTCGCTGCTCCGGCCGACCCTGCGGCCGCTGTCGGCCGGGTGGTGGACTGCACCGGTTTGGTCGTGATGCCCGGCGGTGTGGACATGCACGCCCACATCGCCGGGCCGAAGGTGAATATCGCTCGCAAGCTCCGGCCCGAAGACCGCCGCGACCACCCGCCCTTTCATCGGACCAACCTTCTCCGGTCCGGCACACTCGGGAGCACTCCCACCACGTTCGCGACCGGCTACCTGTACGCCGGGCTCGGGTACACCACCGTTTTCGACGCAGCCATCCCGCCTCTGGGTGCCCGTCACGCGCATGAGGAATTTCACGATACACCCGTGATCGACAAGGGGTTCCTCGTTCTGGTGGGAAACAACCACTACGCCCTGGACCAGATCGGCCGTGGCGAACGAGACCGGCTTCGAGCGTTCCTCGGATGGCTCCTCACCGCCTCACGAGGATATGGGCTGAAAGTGGTGAACCCCGGCGGGGTGGAGGTGTGGAAGCAGGGACACAACGGGATGGCTGGGCTCGACGACCCTGTCGATGGGTTCAACACCACCCCCCGGGATATCGTCAGAGAGGTTGCCCGTGCGGCCGATGAACTGCGATTGCCCCATGCAGTCCACATCCACTGTAACCGACTCGGAATGCCTGGCAACTGGACAACAACGCTCGACACCATGCGAGCGGTCGAGGGGCACCGCGCGCACTTCACCCACATCCAGTTTCACAGCTACGGAGGCGGACCCGACGATCAGGACACGTTCCGCTCCCGGGTGCCGGAGTTAGCCGACTACGTCAACACCCACCCCAACCTGACGGTGGATGTGGGTCAGGTACTCTTCGGCGATACGACTTCGATGACCGGAGACGGGCCACTGGGGTACTACCTGCACAAAGTCACCGGGCGGAAGTGGTTCAACGGTGAGACGGAATGCGAGGCTGGGTGCGGGATCGTCCCGATCGAGTACAAGGAGAAGAGCGTCGTGAACGCCCTCCAGTGGGCAATTGGCCTGGAGTGGTATCTGCTCGTGACCGACCCGTGGCGAGTGGCGATGAGTACGGACCACCCCAACGGCGGATCGTTTCTGGCGTACCCCGAAATCTGCGCTTTGCTGATGAGTCGTGATTATCGTCGGGGGGTTCTCAAGCGTCTGCCGCAGAAAGTTCGGGAGCGGTGTTCTCTGGCTGACCTGGACCGGGAATACACTCTCGACGAGATCGCAATTGTGACCCGTGCCGGCCCGGCCCGCATCCTGGGTCTGACAAACAAGGGACACCTTGGAGTCGGGGCAGATGCAGACGTGACGGTTTACACACCAGGAGCCGACCTCAAGGCCATGTTCGAGCTGGCCCGGTATGTGTTCAAGGCCGGCGAGTTAGTGGTCGAGCAGGGGGAGATCCGTTCGGTCCCGTTCGGCCCGGTTCTGGTCACCCGGCCGGACTTTGATCGGGGGGTGCTCCCCCACGTCCGCGACTGGTTCGAATCGGCGTACTCCCTGGCATTCGAAAACTACCCGGTCGGCGCGGAGTATGCGACTCACGGGGAAACGGAGGTTCGATGCGGATCGGCCTCCTGACCGACATCCACGAAGAAGTCAACCGGCTCCGGGTTACATTCAACCCCCCCGCATACGGGAGAGAGAACCAGGCAGCGCGTACGCAACGACGGGAATGCACCCCCATGACTACGTGCTTACTCACTCTTGCCCGGCTCCGTCGGCATCGGGAATCGCTCTTGAAGCCACGCCTGCCATATCGGTGTCACGTGGGCGACGGTGTCGGCCGCTTGATCGCCGTAGAGGTAGAAGCTGAACATCGCCATGACCGAGCTGCCGAATGTGATGGTGTACAGCGCGGCGGTGCCGGGGTTCGGCTTGTCGAGCCGTAGCAGAGCGCCGCATGCACTATGGCTGATGTGCTCCACCACGCCGCCAAGCGACGGGACGCCTGTCGGAACGACCCAACTCTGCCCGTCACCCGCGCCGCTCAGCCCCAGTGCCGCGGTCAGCGTTTCCCAGGCCTCGGCTTTGGTTCCCGCGACAGGTGCCATGACCTGCATGATCGCGGAGCGCTGGCCGCGGAAGTGCGTGAGATAGATCCGCAGGATGCGGAAGAAGCCGGGCCAGCCCGATTCGGTGCCAATCAGTTGGTTGTCCCAGTCGTCCGTGCTGGCGAAGAGGCTTTGCACCACACGGACGACGCAAACGCCGCCCGCCCGCGCTTCGACGTTCCACTCGGTCGCGATCGGCGGCGAGCCCGGGATCCAGCCGTCGGCCTCCTTGGTGTACATCCGGGGTGGATCCCAGGCCGTCACCACGGAGCGGGACTCCATGCCCGGGCCGAAGTTCATCGTCACCGCGACGGGCTTCCCGTCGCGCTCCTCGAACTCAGCCGGCACGAACCAGCACGAAATACCCGGCCCGGTGGCGATGGCCTGCCAGACTTCCTCCGGCGTGCCGGGAACCTCGACTTCAACCTGGATGGAACGGCGTCCGGAGGCTTCTTTCTTCAGGCTCATGAGGGCTCCTTGGGCTCGGATTTCTGAGGCAGTGGGTGCGCCACGACCACCAGGCGATGCGCACGGCCGCCGGGCGCGGATTCATCGTGATACTTCGAAACGAGTTTGGTGATGGCTTCGGTGAGTTCGTTGCTGAAAGCTGCCCGGTCCGTCGCCGACCGGAAACGAACCTCGGTATCCACCGACAGAGTCGCAAGACCTTTGCCCGTTTCTTGCGCAAGGCGAACGAGGTCACCCACCTCGCGGACGACCCGTGCGCCCAAGGCGATGAGATAGCTCGCGGACAGCCGATCGACGTCCCGATTCGGATCAACGGCGACCGGGCCCAAAGCGCTCGGCGAAACGACGTAGGAAGCAGCCGTCGCCACGAGTAGCCGTTCGGTCAGCCCGCCCCACTTGCGTTCCTGGGCCAGCCGCACCAGCCCGTGCGCCTCCAGCGCGTGCAGATGGTAGTTGACCTTCTGCCGTGCCAAGCCGACCCGCGTGGCCAACGTCGCCGCCGAGGCGGGTGCAGCCAGCTCGGAGAGGAGCCGGCTCCGCATGGGCTCCAAGGCCACCGTCGCCACCTCCGGATCATCGATGACTTGGATGTCGAGCATGTGGAGATGGTAGCCTTGACAACAATTGTTGTCAAGCATGGAACAAGGCTTTTTCTGCCGAATTCGCGGAGTCGATGCCGTGCCGCTGGTTCTGAAGCGTGAGGATCAACGCACCCCCGCGGGGTCTGAGTGCGCGAAGAAGGCGATCGGTTAGCTGCGTGTCAATTGGTCGGACCGGCTGATACCATACCGACACGCACACCTCGCACCTGGTCCGCTGTGACGACGGAGTTCCCGCATGAAACTCATCCTGGCCATCATCAAACCGGACAAACTGGACGCGGTGAAGGAAGCCCTGAACAAAGTGGAGGTGTTCCGGCTGACGATTGTTGATGTGCTCGGATTCGGTCGGCAGAAGGGTCACACGGAAGTCTATCGCGGTCACGAGTTGACGGTCAACATGTTGCGGAAAGTGCAACTCCAGATCGCTGTCAACGAGGATTTCGTCGAGCCGACGGTGAACGCGATCATGGAGGCCGCCCGGACCGGCCCGGAGGGCCGCATCGGCGACGGGAAAATTTTTATCCTCCCCCTGGAGGATTGTATTCGTATTCGGACTGGTGAGCGTGGACATGAAGCCATATGATATATTGGTTGTCAATAGATATTAAGCTCACGATCGGCCCCAGGACTGACGCCCGGCCGACCGATTCCACCTTGGTATTTCGTCTACCTCGCTTGCGTGCCATCCGGTCCTGCCGTACCATCACTCCACACCGAACGAATCGGTTTTGGAGGAGAGTTGGGGATGGCCCGCGACCGTCGTACACCACCGAGCGATGCTGCCTGGGAACGGGCGATCCGCCTGTTCCGGGCCGGGTTACTGGAGTTTGTTGAGGCGGTTCGCGTGGTGACGGAAGCGAAGGGACTCGCAGTCTTCGCCGAGACCTGGTACACCGACACGCGGATCGAGGCCCGTCGACTGCTCAACGCTTACCTCGAACGTCCGTTCAACGCCGTTCGCCACGAACCCCTTGTCAAGCGACTGTTCAAATTCGCCGACAATGCCGGCGACGATGCGATCATGGCCCGGTTCCTGGTCGGGTTCGATCGGTCGCTCCGTCGCCAGATGACAACTCGTAAGCGATGGAATGCCAGGAACCGGGAGTGGGACGAATCGCAGGTCATCGTCACACCACACGACACCGCTCTTACGAAGGATGATCGGTTCCTCACCGGGGCATGGTTTCAGCAGAACCGCGACCGCTTTATTCAGGGCAAATACCTGTTCTCCGTTTCCACCCGGAACTACCTTCGGCGGCGGGCCTGGAGGTACTTCCGTCGGCTCGGTCGGAAATCTCCTGATCGCTACATCTCGGCCGTCTCTGTCGCACTCAAGCTCTACACGGATGGGGACACTGCGGATGGGCTTGGGCTGCTCGACAACTGGGGACTCGTCCACATCCTGTTCCATCACTCACCGACACTGGAGGCTCGACCGGCTGGGTGGCGAGTGGCCTCGAACGGAACGCTCGCCCGGCTCCAACCCGACCCGATATTTCGCAAGCTCTGGCTGAGGAGCCCGGAACCGATTTTCGACCTTATCACGGGTGCCCGATGCCGACCGATCCGGCTCTGGGCGATCCAGATGCTCAAGCGGCACTTCCCCGACCGGCTCACCAAACTGACGATCGAGGATCTTCTCACCTGGCTCGAATCGCCGGTTCCGGAACTGAACGACCTGGCCGCAGAACTCCTGGAAACGGTCGCCGGACTCGATACGATCCCTGTCGGGCGGTGGCTCAAACTGATCGAGAGCGCCCGGACCGAGATTCTCGACCGACTATGCGGCCTGATCATGCGGTTCGTGAAGCCGGATCAAGTGTCGTTTGCGGAGGCCATCAAGCTGGCTATTGCCCGACCGATTCCGCTCGCCCGGTTAGGTCAAGCACTGCTGACACCGAAGCGACCGGAAACGGCCAACGAAATCCGGGCGGTGTTTGGGCTCCGGGAGGCCGAAGCTGAGCCGCTCCGCCCGGGACTGGTGAAGTGGGCGTGTGAAGTACTCGGCAGGTTACCGGAATTTCAGCCGGTCTGGGTGTTGGAGTTCCTGGACTGTCGCCACCCAGACGTCCGCGAGGTCGGGTGGGCGTGGCTTCAGACCGAGGAACGTGCCCGGGAGAGCGCACTCGTCTGGCAGCGGCTTCTGGAATCGCCCCACGACGATGTGCGGATTCGGCTGGTCGGGATGCTCGAAGACCGGGCGAAGGAGCCAGGCGCGCTGGAGGCGTTCTCGCCTGCCCTTGTCCGGTTCCTGTGGGCGTCAGTACTCTTGAATATCCACCGCGGGGGACGGGCGAAGCCGTTCGTGGTCCGGCAGATCATGGACCGCCTCGGCCACCGGCCCGACGAGGCCAGCGACCTGCTCCCAATCGTGGCGGTGGCGCTGCGATCGGTTCGCGGGCCGGAATTCCGGGCCGGGCTGGCGGGTCTGGCTGGCTTCGTGACCCGTTACCCGCAACACCGCCCACTCGTCGAGAGCGGGTTCCCGGAGCTGAAATTGGCCTGAGCAGCGAACGGGAGGCACATGCCCCGCTCGCTGGAATGAATCACGATGTCCCGTCGCGATCCGAGACCACCATGCTGCGGCGATCCGCCGCGGCGGAAGTTGCTCGCGATTGCGTCCCCAGAGCCGTTGGTCTTTTCGCCACCCCGGGTGCTGTGGCGANNTCGCCACAGCACCCGGGGTGGCGTTCGTGAACGTCTCTGGTCCACGTTCGAAGTCGGTCGCGGCGGGACATCGCGAAACAGAAACCGAACCCTGGGGTGGAAAGCCCATGCAGGTGGCGTTCGCATACCGTGGGCGGAGCACCGTCACCCAGTCCACTGCTGGGTTAGCGGTATCGCTGGCGCCGAACCTTCGCCGCGATCGGGTCAGCTTTGTCGGCACACTCCGGCATCCGCTCCGGTTCCGCGAGGCGATGTCCGCCCTGCATGACGTGGTCATCTCCGATCTCCGCTTCAAGACGAAGGATAAGGCTGGGTACGAGGAGTGGAAGAAGCAGGAGAAGGCCAAGGAGGCGAAGATCCGAGCCGAGGCCGCGAAGGCCAAGCGGACGGAGTTGCAAGGCCAGCAGAACAAGCCCATCCCTGCCAACCTGGAGAAGACCTTTCAGCGGTGCCGATCCCGATACTGGGACGCACGGATGAAGTACACCTCGCAGCTCTCGCGCGAAGATCCGCGGCTTTGGCGGCTCCTCATGCCCTGCGATCCAGTTATCACTGTCAGCCCGGACGTACTGTTCTTTGAGTGCTTCAGCGCGGATGAGAGCAGTTATGGCTGCCTGACCGTCGAGCGGGAAGCGTTCGAGGCCGAAACGGATATCGCCCTCGGGACCACCAACGTCGACTACTCCTGGCGGCTCTATGAGCACTTCCAGGAGATCCGCAGTTACCGCCAGACGCGATTCACCATCGACCCGCTCGGATTCGAGGTCCAGACCAAGGCGGACGAGGGGGGGTATCGGGAAGAGAAGATCGAGTTGCCGCAGTCGTGGCTCCGCGGGTTCGCGACGCTTCAATCGGCAATGAGCCTCCCAGCGCGGCGTGTTCCGGTCAGCCGCGAGGGGGTGTACGCTGTTCTCGCCTTCCTCAAACAACACAAGGCGCAGGCGTCGCCGCGAGCCGTGCGGTTTGAACTGACCCCCGGCCAGCCAACGGCAATCGTTCTGGAGCCGTGGAACAAACGGATCGTGCTGCACAACACCCCGTACACCGGGCCACGGGCGGAAATCATTCGGACCTGGGGTCGTGACCGACTCCGCGTGCTGGCCCGGTTGCTCCCACTCCTGGATGGGGCCGATGTGTATCTGCTGGGAACTGGGCTGCCAAGCTTCTGGGTGATGCGGATGGGAGAGATGAAGCTCACACTCGGACTGTCTGGCTGGACGACGAACGACTGGACAAGTGGCGGCAGTGCCATCGACCAGCTCGCACCACCGGTCGAGCCCTCTTCCGAAGTGATGCGTGGCATTACCGACGCATTCCGGCAGAACACGACCTGGAGCCTCTCCGCCCTCGCGGCGAAGACCCAGGCGCCGACTCCGATGGTGTCGGCCGGGCTGAACAAACTGGCTCTCCTGGGTCAAGTGATCCATGACCTCCCGCATGAGGTGTATCGCTGGCGGCAGGTGATGCCTGTGACCCTCTCGGCCGAAATCATTGGGCCGGAGAATCCGGAAACGGTGGCGGCTCGCCAGATCACCGATCGAGGAGTGCGGCTCTCGCAGGACAGCACCGACGCGAAGGGACAGCGGCACCTGGCCGCGACGGTCGAGGGACGAGCGGTGTCGGAACTCACCCTGGATGCCGACGACCGGATTGTAGCGGGGAAGTGCGGCTGTTCGTACTTCTACACGGGTGGCCTACGAAAAGGCCCGTGCCGTCACCTTCAGGCCATCCGGAACAAGGCCCTGAATCCCGACCAGGCCGGGGCTACACTGGAGAGCTGGTACAAGCGATTTCTGAACTGACACAAACGACTCACATGCGATTTGGGCAGCCGGTTTCGAGACTCAAAAATGCTGCGGCGATCCGCCGTGGTTGGAGTTGCCTGCGATTGCGTCCCCAGAGCCGTTGGTCTTTTCGCCGATCGAGGGTTCCCCTGGACCGGCTGAATCGACCTGCGTCCCAGTCCAGGGGAACCCTCGATCGGCGTTCGTGAACGTCTCTGGTCCACGTTCGAAGTCGGAACCGGCTACCCAGAATATTTGATCGGATGCGGGAGTGTCCAGGGCTTCCGCCCTGGGTTTAGAACGAAACCGCCCATCCGGGGCTAAGAGCGATAAAACTAGAGCTGGAAAGGTGATGTTTTGAGCCGCTGAGCCCGCCCAAGGCGGAAGCCCTGAGCTAAGGAGTTGTCCAGAATCAAAACCGTGAAATCGCTGGCACGGGCTTCCAGCCCGTATNNTTAGCCCAGGATGGCCAGGCCACGGAGAAAATGCCGTTTTTCTCCTGTTCGTTTGATCGGTGAAAAACACGGTTTTGATCTTGGACGAGTTCTAAGAACGAACACCCTATCCGGGGCGAAAAACGAGCGGCCTGATACAGGAACCCGCTGAGGCTGTCGCATCTATGGAAGGACGATTGGACGTATATATATGGGTTGGCGAGGCTCCTGCCGAGCATCACCTTCACGCTCGGCAGGAGCCTCGACCTCCCATTAGACCGATGCTTGCTCCGGGAATGTGACAGCCTCTGCGGGTGCCTGTATGAGGCCGCACAGATCCGGGTTTTGAGCCGCGGAGCGGCGACCGTTCTTTGCCCAGGGCGGAAGCCCTGGGAACCTCGGCCGTCTGCGTGACCCCCGACAGAGCGGTGTCCGATGAGTCTTTACGACTGGCTGTTCCGTCGGACCGCGAAGCCCGGACCCGAGCCGGCCACCCCGAACCCGACACCAGCCAGCGCACTACCCCCTCCAACCGTTGATCCGGTCCCGCCACCCCGGTCGGTGCCCGCCCGCGGTGCGAAGCCACCCGAGACGCCCGCTGCGGCCAACCCCTACGCAACGTCCGACTTTTTGCCCATCTCCCGACACGAAATCCTTCAGACCGCTGCCGAGTCCGGGAACCTGATGGCGAACGCCTGGCAGACCGGTCGGTCGAGCATCATACCCCCGGCTGACGATCCCCGCACTCGCCTCATCGACCGGGCTCTCGTCACCCACGGGTTCCTCACACCCGAACAACTCATCGAAATCCACCGGGTCGGCGATGAGTACGCAGTCGCCAAGCCGAGTTTGGAGAGCATTGGCCTGAAGGCCGGGCTTGCCGGCGAAGCGGCCGTGAGAGCGTACCGTGAGGCAAAGGAACGGCTGAAGGCTCAGAAGAAAGCGGAGTCCAAGGCCCGCAAGACGCAGCGGGCTGCGGCCATCGCGCAGCGACGGGCGACCGACGTCGTCTTCCTGGGTCGTGGCGTCTCGGGCCGGTTACACATGCGGTTAAGTGACGAGCCAAGGCTGGCCGAACTCGACCTCCCGGTGCTGCACGCCCCGGCCGACGTGGCACCCGCCCTCGGATTGAGCATCCGACAACTCCGGTGGCTGGCGTTCCACACGGAGGTTGCCACCCGCACGCATTACGTCAAGTTCCAGGTGCCCAAACGGTCGGGTGGAGTGCGCACGCTCGCGGCCCCTCACAAGACGCTCAAACTCGCCCAGCGGTGGGTGCTGACCACGATTGTCAGCAAGTTTCCCGTCACCGAGGCCGCCCACGGTTTCGTCCCTGGCCGCGGGATCGTCTCCAACGCCAGCCCGCACGTCAGCAAGGCCGTGATCGTGAACATGGACCTGGAGGACTTCTTCCCGAGCATCTCGTTCTACCGGGTGCGGGCGGTGTTCGAGCGGTACGGGTATTCGGGGGGTGTGTCGACCGTGCTCGCTCTGCTCTGTACCGAATGCCCCCGTATGGCCATCACTTACGATGGGACGGCTTACGAGGTAGCGACCGGTCCACGGGCATTGCCGCAAGGAGCTCCAACCAGTCCGGGGCTGTCGAACCAGGTCGCCCGGAAACTCGACAAGCGATTGCTCGGGCTGGCAGCGAAGTTGGGGCTCACCTACACCCGGTACGCTGACGACCTGACCTTCTCGGGCGGACCGGACATGGCCGAGCGGGTCGGCTACCTGATGGCCCGGGTCCGGCACATCGCTTTGGAGGAAGGGTTCCGCGTCAACGAGAAGAAGTCGCGTGTGATGCGACCGAGCGCGGCCCAGACAGTGACCGGGGTGGTCGTGAATGACAAGCCATCAATCCCACGGGACGAACTCCGCCGACTGCGGGCAATCCTCCACCGGGCCAGAACCGAAGGGCTCGAAGCGCAGAATCGCGAGGGCCGACCGAACTTTCGTGCGTGGCTGGAAGGAAAGATCGCCTTCGTCTCGATGGTCCGGCCGGATATCGGGGCGAAATTGAAGGCCGCGTTTGAGGCACTCGGGCAGAGCTGAAGTGGAGTTTCTCACATCAATAGCTCACAGATGACACAGCGCGGCAGAGCCGCAAACGAAGTTAATAGTCAAGTTTACAGTTTGCAGTTTGCAGTTAACCCTCGTTCCCACGCTCCGCGTGGGAATGCCGTTTTCGACGCTCCGCGTCTTGGCCTGAACGGATGGGGGGCGTGATCCGTGTTCCGGCAGACGTTGTCCCTGACGTGTAGGCCCACTCCGCAGTGCGGAGGAAGACCGGTTCCCACGCGGAGCGTGGCAGCCAGGAGATGCTTTTCCGCGTCGAGCGAGAAGTCCAAAAATTTGCGCAGTGTGCAAAGAAATCGAGGGATTGCTATACAGCGAGGCAGAGCCGCAACGGATGAAGAGATGGTGTCTGGTGACAAGCCTGAAGCGCCAGTGAAGGAAAAGCTATCCTTCGCTGGACACAAGCCTGAAGCGCCAGCGAAGGAAAAGCTATCCTTCGCTGGACACAAGCCTGAAGCGCCAGCGAAGGAAAAGCTATCCTTCGCTGGCGCTTCAGGCTTGTGAAAAACAGCAAAGGGAACCCGACAGCTATTTTTTTCCGAGCAACACTCGTTCAACTTCCGCGTGCAATCGTCGGAGTTCGTTATCCTCTGTCGCTAGAGTCGCCGTCCACTTGATTGCCGCAGCGTACTCCTGGGTGGCGAGATCGCGATTGCCAGCGCGGTGATAGGCCATCGCCAGAACACACGCATCCTTCGGGGAGTTCCATTTCCGAGAAGCCATCGCTTCCTTCAACGCCGCGATTGCCCCAGGCATATCTCCGGCACGGTAACAGGCAGCCCCCAGTGCGCTCCAGCCCTCCGGGGATTTCGGTCGGATTTTCACCGCTTTGCCAGCAGCCACGATGGCCCGGTCCGGGGCTCGAATTTTGGGGTTCGGGCAATCCGTTAGCAGGCGGGCAAGTGGGATCAGCGATTCCGGATCGTCGAGCGGTAGGCGGTTCACATCTTCAAAAATGGCCACGGCTTCACTGTCTCGGCCCAATTCGAACAATACCTCACAGAGGTGAAGATCGGTCGCGGCCAACTCTCCCTTGCGGCTTGTGGCCTCTTCGGGGAACTCCGCCCGGAGCCTCTGTGCGAAGCTACGGGCCTCCTGATCCGCCTTGACAGCTTCCGTCAACTGCGACGCCCGCCGGTGGTACACACCGATTTGGGACCAGAGGAGGAAGGAGTCCCAGACGTACTGGAAGACGTGCGGGAAATCGTCCCGAAGGGCTTTGAAGGCCGCGAGCGAGTCGTGAAACGATTTCTCAGCTTCTTCTACCCGACCAGACTCTCTCAGGATGACCCCTATTCTCAGTTGGCTTCGGGCGAGAAGATACCGGCTCGGGGTGTGTTTCGGGAGTTCCTCGAAGAGTCGTTGGCGGATGGTGAGTGCCTCGCGACACAGCGGTTCGGCCCGCGGCGAGTGGGCGCTCAGCCACAGCATTATGCCCAGGTCGTCCAGGGTGAGAGCCAATTCCTGGCGGCAGAGCCTGCCACCGGGTGAAGTCTGCAAAGTCTCGCGCAGAAGGACCAAGGCTTCATTGTAGAGTGCCTCGGCCTCATCCTGGCGGCCCTGATCGTCGAGGAGTCCGGCGTGATTGGTAAGAGTGTTTGCCAGATCAATCTGTCGTTTGGGGTGATGGGGGTTGGCAGCTACCAGGAGCCGTTGGATGCGGGCCGACTCGGTGTAGGCCCGGTGAGCGTCGTCGAAGTGTTTGTTCTGCCACAGGACATTTCCCAGGTGGCGGTGAGAGCGGGCAAGATCGGCCAGATAATCGGAGTTATCAGGATGGCTCACCGTCAACCTTTCATAGAGTGCGATGGCCTTGTGGGCGGCGGCGATGGCACTTTCCCGCTGGCCGAGTTCATAGCGGATCTTGACCACTGCCTCCCATGCTTGGGCGGCGTCAACGGTGACTTTCTCGTCATCCGCCTGATCGGCGACGAACCCCTCGTGGAAAGTGAGAGCTTGTTCGAGAATTTTCCGTCCGAGTTCATCATGCCCCTTCTGCCGGCAGAGTTCCTGCCCAATCTTGGTCATCTCCTCGACGGCCTGCCGTGCCCTGGTACTATTCGATTCGGCCCGCTCCTTTGCGATTCGAGCCTCGGTCTGGTTGCGAATGGCCTCCTCCGCCCGATCTTCCGCTCGCCGCCATTGCCACACAATTCCGGCCACTCCGCCGAGGAATACCACCAGGAGCGCCAAGGTGAGGGCAGCAACCCGGGGGTTCCGGCGACACCATCGCCTGAACCGCCCGGTCGACGAGAGCGGTCGCGCCAGGATCAGTTCGTTCTTCAGGAACCGACCCAGATCGTTCGCCAACGCTTCGGCACTCGGGTAGCGTCGAGACGGCTCCTTCTCCAGGCACTTCAGGCAAATCGTCTCCAGATCCTGGGGTGTGCGGGATCTCAACTGGCGGGGCGCGAGGGGATCGTCGTGCTTGACCTGTTGAAGAGTTTCCAGCGGTGTCTCACCGCCGAACGGCGGCCGCCCGGCGAGCAGTTCGTACAGAATCGCCCCGAGACTGTACACATCGGCTGGCGGGCCGACTCCCCCTGGATCGCCGAAAGCCTGTTCAGGTGCCATGTAGGCAGGCGTGCCGACGACAACCCCAGCCCGGGTTGCAGGCGCTGACCCGTCGAGGAGCTTGGCCAGTCCGAAGTCGGTGATCCTGGCCCGTTCGGGTTCTGCCGGATCTGCCAGCATCACGTTCGCCGGTTTCAGATCGCGGTGTAACACGCCACGTGAATGGGCGTGGTGGACTGCTCCGGCGAGGGTTCGGATCAGTTCGGCAGCGTGATCAAACGACATTGGCTCCGTCCGGCGGCGGAGCCAGTCGGCAAGAGTTCCGCCGGGGCAGTAGGCCATGACGAGATAACAGAACGGCCCGACTTCACCGGTGTCGAAGACGGTCACCAGATTCGGGTGCTCCAAGCCGGCCGATGCCCTCGCTTCCTGGCGGAACCGATCGCGCAGCTCAGGCGTGACCAGCACTTCTGGGTGCGGCACCTTGACCGCGACTTCCCGCCCGAGTTCCGGGTCGAACGCGAGGTAGACGATCCCAAACCCGCCCCGCCCGAGTTCCCGACGGATCTCGAACCGACCCAGATGTGGAAGTGGTTCGGCAATGGGGGTGGGTCGCGACGAGGGTTTCGACGGGTCGATCAACGAGGACCGGCTGGGGCGAAGGTGTTGCAGTTTCCGCAAGCAGTGCAGCCCCCGTTCGAGCCGTTGCCGCAACTCCGGAACCGGGACGTCGTTTTCGGACGAGGAGACCGCCCGGCCATCGGCGAGGGCCTCGTCACACTGGGCCAGCAGGTCGGCAAATGTCTTTTCCGGCGGGTCAGCGTCGGTGGAATTCATGAGTGTGCATCCATTTCCTCTTGCATGCGCTCCACAGCTCGCGCCCACAGCAGTCGCACCGCGTTCGATGTCCGGCCCATCATCGTTGCAATCTCGTCGAACCTTCGCTCTTCAAGATATCGCAAGGTCAAGACCCGGCGGTAGTCCTCCGGGAGCCGTTCCAGGGCAGCGCGGAGCGTGACAGTCTCTTCTTCCGCGATCATCTGTCGGCTGGGGGTCGGTGTGGCGGAAGCGACCTGTGGAGTCACCATGCTGGCAGCGGAATCCGACCCCTGAATCGGGATCTCACGGTCAATCCGACGCTTGTCGGTTTCGCGGTAGCGGCGGGCGAAGTTCCCGAGGTTGTTCAGGAGCATTTGCCGCAGCCAGGCGAGTAACTCGGCTTCGGTCTGTCCGCGGAACCTGACGAAATCGCATTGAGCTTCCAGGAAGGTCTCCTGGACGAGATCCGAAGCGCTGCCCTTGGCCCGTAGTGGACCCGCCAACTCGCGGTCCGCAATGCCCAGGAGGTAGAGACGACAAGCCTCCAGGACCGCACCCAGGGCCTGGGGCGACCCGGCCCGGGCCTTGGGAATCAGTTCTGCCAGATCGTATGGAGTGTTGGCCATGAAGTCCCCATACCGGAGACGAATCAGGTCCTGGACCAGACTAGTCTACCGAAGTTTCAAAGCTGGTAACAGATTCGAGGGAAGTCGGTTACGGCGAAACCGTCAGCCCGTCGCCAAAAATATTCTCGTCTGCGCGACGCGCGGGGAGATTTTTCGGGCCAGGGGAGTGAGGGGCGGGTGCAGCGAGTTCGTCCTTCGCACACTCTTGACCGAGACCTCACGATGAAATCGACACGGCTTCACCAGTGGCTTGATGTTCCCACCCAGGCGCTCCATTCTTGGAGTGTCTGGCCCAACATCGAATGTCTCAAAGACCGCGACTTGCGCCAACTGCGCGGTCACCGACAACAACGGGAAGGTCTCGCTCGTGGGTACGATCACGCTGGTCGATCGACGAAACGAAAATGGCAAATTTTCCCAATTTTGCCACAAGGATCGGCAAGTTGGGAGGCGTGGTGCATCCTTGGACAGGACAAACACCCCTTGAAGTTGCTGCGAACCGATGGGTTCGGATGCTTCATACTGGAACCCGCAGAGGCTGCGGCATCTACGGAAAGACGGTTAGACATGCAAATGGGAGGGCGAGGCTCCTGCCGAGCATCACCTTCACGCTCGGCAGGATCCTCGCCCTCCCATTAGACCGATGCTTGCTCCTGGAATGTGATAGCCTTTGCGGGTTCCTGTATCAGACGTACTGGGTTGTCATGAGACTGATGTCGTTGCAAAGCCCTGAAGAATAATCACTTCAGGCTCTGCTTCCACTCAACCTTGAGACCAGGCCACTCTCCCACGAACCTTCGGAGTCACCATGTTGAGCAACACCCGTCGATCTGTCCGACTGGGTTTGGAACACCTTGAAGATCGAGCGACCCCAGCGACGTTTACGGTCACAAACACGAACGATTCCGGCCCTGGCAGCCTTCGTGGCGAGATTGCCCTGGCAACGACCGACGGGAACCCGGACACGATTAATTTCGCATCGTCACTGGCCGGAGCAACGATCAACCTGAGTACGGTCGGGGACTCGACTATCATTCCATCGGCGTTGGCGGTCACAACTCCGATCACGATTGAAGGGACAGGTCAGACGATTACCCGGGCGGCCGGCGTCTCGAACTTGCGGCTATTCACCGTCGGTACTACCGGAAACCTGACGCTTGAGAACCTGACCCTCAGCAATGGGCTGGCCCAGGGTGGCGTGGGAAGCGATGGTGGTGGTTTGGCAGGACTGGGTGGAGCCGTGCTCAACCGAGGTTCCCTCACAATCATCGGCTGCACCCTCACTGGGAATCAGGCAAGCGGCGGTTCGGCGGTTGGTTCCGGCAGTGGGAGCGGGACGACCAATGGAGGAGGTGGCTTCACCGCTGGTGGTGGCCACGCTGGCGGAAGTCGAGGTATCGGTCTCGCCGTTTTTGGTGGTGTCGTGGTCGGCGGTTTCGGAGTCAGCGGTGGCGGTAGTGGCTCTACCGGCAGTGGCTCTACCGGCAGTGGGTCCTCCGGCAGTGGCTCCTCCGGCAGTGGCTCCTCCGGCAGTGGGAGTACTGGAGGGGGTGGGTCCACAGGCGGAAGTACAGGGGGCGGCGGGTCCACTGGCGGAAGTACCGGTGGTGGAGGATCGACCAGTGGTGGAGGTGACTCGGGTGGTGGGGGGTCGGGTGGTGGGGGTGATGCGGATTTCGCAAGGATAGCCGGTCCGTCGCTTCGGACAGGGAGTTCCCCGTTTTTCACACCTGCCAACGCCGGGTATATGGCGGCTTCGCCGCTGGTCGTAGCGGCGGTCACCGACACCGCAGGCGGCGGCGGGGCGGGGCTTGGTGGAGCGGTGTTCAATCTGGGCGGAAGCCTCACCATCGACAACTCCACGCTCTCAGGCAATCTTGCCACTGGGGGAACCGGGACTGGGGCCGCAGGTGGAAATGCTTACGGCGGTGCAATCTATAACTTCGACGGAGATGTCTCCCTGACCAATGACACCATCGCCGACAATTCCATTGATGCGGGGGCTGGAGCGACGGACAGCTTCGAGGGGGGTGGGGCGGTATACAACATGTCGCTCACAACCACCAACCATGCGGGAGCGGCCACCCTGACAGTGGGGAATACCCTCCTGGTCAGCTCGAATGTCGCATCGGATGTGATCAACGATCAGACTAATGGCAATGCCACGATCAACGTGAGTGGGCCGGACCTCGTCTCGGCCGCGATCGAGAACAAAGGTGGGACCGTGTCGGGATCGTTCACCACCGTGGCAAATCCACACCTTGGCCCGCTCCAGGACAATGGTGGGCCGACTGACACGATGGCCCTCCTCCTGGGGAGCCCAGCGATCGACGCTGGGAGCGATGCAACAGCCGCGACCGCCGGATTGACGACCGACCAGCGCGGCCCCGGATTCTCCCGGGTGTTCGATGGGATGGTGGACATCGGTGCCGTTGAGGATCAACCCCTCCCGGCAGAGGCCGCACAGCCGGTGTTGGCTGGGGGAGCCACCGACGGCTCCGTGATCGGATTCATGCCAAACGGGTCCGGCCAGTATACCGAGACAGGCACACTCTACCCATTCGGCAACATCAATGCCGATGTCCGCACAGCAGTTGGGGACGTCAACGGGGACGGCATCCCCGACTACATACTGGCAACTGGCCCGGGCACACCGTTTGAGGTGACCGTGATCGACGGCCAGCACAACAGCGTCTTGGTCCCGCCGTTCTCGCCGTTCCCTGGGTTCACCGGTGGTGGGTTCGTGTCGGCCGGGGATTTCCTCCAGAACGGCCGGGACCAGATCGTTGTCACTCCGGACCAGTCAGGCGGGCCTCGCGTGAGCGTCTTCGATTTGGTCCCGGGGACCGGGCTGACCGAGGTGGCGAACTTCTTCACCCTCGATCCGAACTTCCGTGGCGGAGTCCGGACGGCGGTCGGGGATCTGAATGGGGATGGTGTTCCCGATCTGGTGGTGGCGGCCGGGTACGGAGGCGGGCCGTCGATTCTGGTGATTAACGGTACGCGAGTGATCGGGACTAACGGATTCACCCCGTCAGACGATCTGATCGGGAATTTCTACGGATTCGACCCCAGCTTGCGGGACGGGGCCTACGTGGCGGTCGGGGACATCCTCGGGAATGGTCAGCAGGATCTGATTCTGGGGCCGGGGGACGGTGGCCAGGCCGAGGTGTTGGCGATCAGCGGGCAGCAACTGGTGACCGAGGGGGCAATGGAAGCGATTGCCAACCCGGTCGCTCAGTTCACTCCGAACTGGTTCGGCGCGAACGGTTCGGGGACGCGGGTAGGTGTGGTCGCGTCGGGGGTTGGGGATCAGGTGAACGTGGTGGCCGCGACCGGGCGGGCCATGCCCGGGATGGTCGAGGTGTATCCGGGGACCGGGTTCACCGACGGGAGCCTGAGCGAACCCTCCGGGGGGCAGATCTATCATCTGCCCAGTGGAGTCGGTCTGACGGACGGCATCTTCGTGGATTGAGCACGGAGGTGAAATGTCCCAAGGTGTTCGGGGTGTCGCGTTCCCCCTCCCGCAGGTGCGGGAGGGGTTCATTCGGTTGCGGTGACAACGTTCTCCGCCAACCGGCTCATCCCCCCCGAAACCTCAAGAGCGAACTAGCGTTGATCGCACCAATCAGCTCACCAGCGAGAAGAATAGCTCTTCGAGGTCGTTCTGGTTGTACATCTTGCGGAGGTCGTCGAGGGTGCCGCAGACGACGACCTTCCCCTTCGACATGATTGCCACGCGGTCGCACAGTTTCTCCACTTCCCGCATGATGTGGGTGGAGAAAATGATCGTCTTGCCCCTGCCGCGGAGTTGCTTGATGCTGTCGAGTACCGCCCGCTGGACGAGGATGTCCAGCCCGGCCGTCGGCTCGTCGAAGATCAAAACCGGTGGATCGTTCACCAGAGCCCGCGCGATCGACACCTTTTGCTTCATCCCCGTGCTCATTTTTGCGCCCGGGACGTCCCGAAATCCGGTCATCTGCAAGGTGTCGAATAGCTCATCCATCCGAGATCGAAGGACATCCAGTGGGATCAGATTGAGTCGGCCATAGTAGTCCACCATCTCCCACGCCGTCATCCGGTCGTACACCCCTGTATTGGCTGACAGGAATCCGACGTGTCGACGGACCTCCGAGGGCTGTTCGATCACATCGAACCCCGCAACCGTTGCCGACCCACCGGTCGGCTTCAGAACCGTGCAGAGCATCCGTAGGGTGGTCGTCTTCCCGGCTCCATTCGGCCCCAATAGCCCAAACACCTCACCCGGCCGGACAGTAAACCGGATCGAGTCCACCGCGGTCAGACGGGAGCCGTCTGCCGCCCGGAACCATTTACTCAGATCGCGGACTTCGATCATTGGGGATAGTGTTTAGTGTTTAGTGTTTAGTGTTTGGTGTTTAGTGTTTAGTAGGGCCAGGTAGTTGGCAATCGCCTCGGTGGGTGTTGGTGTGGAGATCGATACCGACTCCGTGCGGGTGATTGGGGTGGTTTCCCTGGAGAATTAATGATGCGGTTCTTGCACTTCGTTTCGGTTCCAACGCGGCACAATGACGGTCAGATCCCGGGTGCCATCCGGAACGCACTGGCAACTGAGTCGCGACTGCGGCATGACCGCCGGCGCCTCGTCGAGCATATCCTCCTCATCCTCTGTCGCTTTCGAGCAGGATTCAAGTCCCAGCTCAACGTACACATGGCAGGTGGAGCAGGCGCACACCCCCCCGCATGAATGGTTGATATTCACGCCGGCCTCGGTCGCGATGTCGAGCAGGCTCCCCTCCTGTCCGATCTGGCCGAACGTCGCCGGATCGACCGGTACGTCCGTTGAGCGCCCGCTTTCCTCGTCAACGAAGGTCACTTTGAATGGCCGGGTCGCCTTGGTGGCCTGAACCTTCTGGATGTAGGGGTTAACGCCGCTCATGAGCGGGTGTCCTTTAGGGGGGGAATGGGGCTGCGGGCCTGACTCCGGTATTTTACGGAGCCGTGCCAGAAAATGACGAAGCCCCCGCATCCTTTCGGACGCGAGGGCTCCGTTATCCGATCCGAGAATACGGATGTGGGTTACGGCTCCGTGGCAGTCAACTCGTTCTGGATGACCCCGACACCCGGTGTGAGGCGGATGAGGCCCTCGACCAGCCTGGCCTCTTCCGCGTTACGGACCGTACCACGAACTGTCACGTTGGTTCCAACGACCTGAACTTGAACCCCGGCCGGGTTGCTGAGCGAGGAACTCCGGCTGATTGTGCCCCGGAGGTCCGCCTGGAGCCGGTCGGTATTGATTGGCTGCCGCGCGAATTTGATTTGGGCCGGGTAAGCGATATTCCGTGGGAGTGGTACCATGACTCCGCCCGAGTCGTTAATGGCCGTCGAACCACCGCCACCTCCCCGAGTCGTTGTGGACCCGGTCCCACTGGTGACGGTGAACAGCGGAGTGCCGAGCCCGCCGGGGTTGTTGCTCGATGTGTTGGCACCGGCTCGGCCCTGGTAATACACCGCCCCATAAGTGTACTGGAAGACGTTCGAGGGGCTGATCGCCTGGTTGCTGCTGGCGCTCTGAGTCGATGCCGGAGGGTTGATGGGTGGCGTCGACGCGGTCGCGAGGGTGGTTGTGGCGAGAGAGGCCCCACCGCTCGACGCACTGCCCGTGGTGCCGCCTGACCCACTGGTGGATGTCCCTGTTCCGACACTGTTGGCACCAGAACTCCCGGTGGTCGACCCTAACGCATTACTCGACGACGTGGTCTGGCCGAATGCCGGGGAGGTCACCGCCCCCGACAGCACCGCCATTGACACCGCCAGCCGCAGGTTTCGCATCAGAACCTCCGCCGTTCGCCCGGTTTTTTCTCGCACCGTGCCCCCTACCCCACGTATGCTTGTGGCGCAGGCCGCAGCACGTCTCCTTAAAGTATCGGCTATGCGGCCAGTCGAGTCCAGAGATCTCTTCGGGAGAAATCCATGAGAATACGGCGGGTGGCGGTCGCGGGAACCGGGTTTATCGGCCCGGTCCACGTCGAGGCCATCCGGCGGCTCGGGCATCGGGTCGTCGGCATCCTTGGCTCAACTCCCCAGAAGGGGGAGGGCGCGGCGATCGCGCTCGGCATCCCGACCGCTTACCCGTCATTCTCCGCCCTGCTTGCTGATCCGGCTGTCGAGGTGGTCCACATCGCGACGCCGAATCGGCACCATTTCGACCAGTGTCGTGCCGCCCTCGCAGCCGGGAAACATGTCGTTTGTGAGAAGCCACTGGCCACAACCTCTGCCGAAACGGCCGAGTTGGTCGACCTCGCAGCCACCCAATCGGATCTGGTCGCTGCGGTCAATTACAACGTCCGGTTTTACCCACTCTGCCTGGAGGCCCGGGAGCGGGTCCGGGCAGGACAGGTCGGCGAGGTCTATCACGTCACCGGATCGTATCTTCAGGATTGGCTCCTGTATCCGACCGACTTCAACTGGCGGGTCACGGCAGAAGACGGTGGGAACCTACGGGCCGTCGCGGACATCGGAACGCACTGGCTTGACTTGATCACATTCATCACCGGGTTGGAGATTGAGGCCGTCTGTGCCGATCTGCGGACCGTCCACACGGTTCGGCAGAAGCCAACGGGAGCGAGTGAGACTTTCCTGACTTCGACCGGTGGGGGTCGGGGTGCGACCGCCTCCGTCCCGGTCACAACGGAGGATTACGGCTCGGTCCTGATCCGGTTCCAGGGCGGAGCGCGGGGATGTCTGAGTGTCTCCCAGGTGATGGCCGGACGGAAAAACGGCATCCGGTTCGACATCGCTGGGGGCAAGGCCGCGCTGACGTGGGACAGCGAGGATCCGAATGTCCTCCACGTCGGCTACCGGGATCGTGCGAATGAATCACTCACCCGGGATCCCGCGCTGCTGTCCCCGTCGGCGAGACCGTTCGCCAATTACCCCGGTGGGCACGCTGAAGGGTTCCCGGATACGTTCAAGCAACTTTTCCGGTCGGTTTACGATGCGATCGACCGACGGGAAGCCGGCGAACAGCCCCTCACCGGAGCCGAGTCCCTCTACCCAACATTCGCTGATGGACACCGGGACATGCAGGTGTGCGAGGCGATTCTGACAAGTCACCAGAGTGGGCAATGGTCAATAGTTAGTAATTAGTGTTCAGTGTTCAGTGTT
>PLDW01000064.1:21392-54377 GCA_003136315.1 Gemmataceae bacterium
GTGGAGCCGGGCTTCCCGGCGCAACCCTGGGACACCGAAGCGATATCTCGCCACCAAACACCAAACACCAAACACCAAACACCAAACATCAGGAGACATCATGCAACTCGGTTTCGTATCCGCGATCCTCCACGACATGACCCTGGCGGAGGTATTGGCGTTTGCGGGGGAAGAAGGGTTTCCGTGCGTGGAACTGATGTGCTGGCCGCCGGGTCGGGCGGATCGCCGGTACGCTGGGGTCACGCACCTGGATGTGTCGGGGTTTGACAACGAGGCGGGGGAGCATTTCCGGGATCTGGTCCGCATCCACGGGGTGACGATTTCGGGCCTGGGCTACTACCCGAATCCGCTGGATCCGAACCCGGAGCACCGGGCCGTTGTGATCGATCATTTGAAGAAGGTCATCCGGGCAGCCCCGAAAGCGGGGGTGAGCGTGGTGAACACCTTCATCGGCCGCGATCCGTGCCAGAGCCTCGCGGCCAGCCTTGATGTCGTCCGAGAGGTGTGGCCGGGGATTATCGCCGAAGCGCAGACGGCTGGGGTGCGGATCGGGATCGAACATTGCCCCATGCTCTTCGGCGATGACGAGTGGCCGGGGGGGAAGAACCTGGCGATCAGCCCGGCCGTGTGGCGGACCCTGTTTGAGATGTTCCCGGGCGGGACGCTCGGACTGAACTTCGACCCATCGCACCTGATCTGGCAGTTCATCGACTGCGGACGGGCGGTCCGTGAGTTCGGCCGGAATCTGGTCCACGTTCACGCCAAAGACGAGCGGATCGACTACACCCGGCTGTACGAGGTTGGGGTTCTTGGGCTGGGGTGGCACAAGCCGAAATTACCCGGTCTGGGTGATGTGAGGTGGGGCGAGTTCTTCGCAGCACTGACGGATGTGGGGTACGACGGACCGGTTTGCATTGAGGTCGAAGACCGGGCCTACGAGGGCTCGCTCGACGATCGCAAGCGGGCACTCCGGCAGAGTCGGAAGTTCCTCGAACAGTTCGTGGGGTGAATCCCATGCCGCCCGATGCGCCGGATGGCGACCTTTGCCCGAACCTCAGCCGGACGAAGTTGCGGTCTTCGGGTCGAGTTGGTTGGCAAGGGCAGATGTGTACATTTGCCACCTCCATTTTGTAGGCTTTCCCTCAAGTCGCAGGAGTTACAATCCTTACAACCCGACCTCCGCCGCTTCCGAGTTACAATCGCTTTTTGCGAACGATTTCCTGGTAAAGCACTTCCGTCGTGGATCAGGATCTTCTTTGGGGCCATTCACGGCTCTGGCACAGTCGCTGCATTGTTGTCGAACGTTCTCAACATCGACAAAAAAGCCAACGGCACGGAGCGAGCCATGACCCCGAATACCACCACTACCCGTACCCCCCACACCGCCCAAATGCCGGACGTTGAGCAGCTTCTGCGGGATGCCGCGTTCGTCCTGCGAATGACTCGCCGGGTGAATAATGAGATCCTCCGCGACGCCGCTGAGCCAAGCTACCGGACGCCCCAATTGGCAGACCTGACCCCCGCCGCTCTCGGCGTGTGATCCCAAAGACCCGACGGTCGCCCGGAAAAGTGGGTGCCTTTTCGGCTTCGGTTGCGTAGTCGTTGTGATCGGCGCTGGATTGTGGATGAGGAACAAGACCGGCGAGTTCCCAACAGTCCCCCTCGCCGGAACTTGCCGATCCTGTTTGGCAGCTTCTTCTGCGGGATGTCGCATCGAATCTGACAACACTTTCAACGCCGACTGCCAGAACAGCCCCTGGCAGTCGATCACCTCCCAGTGTTCACCCATCTCTTGACCGCCCCTCGCACTCCGCTGAGAATGCTGTGACATCCCCCCCGCGGAGGCTTCCATGTTCGGTATCGGCTATTACAAGGGCCAGCCCACGGACTACGTCCTGCTCTATCAAGCTGGCCGGGTCGTCGCGTCGGGAGCGGGGTTGGCGTTCTTCTACCTTCGATACCGCTCTCAGATCGTGGCCGTTCCCACCCAGAGCCTGGATGCCAGTTTCGTGTTTAACGAGGTCAGCCGCGATTACCAGGACATCACGATCCAGGGCCAACTGACGTACCGCATCCGCGACCCTCAACAGGCTGCCGGTCTCCTGAACTACCGGATCAACCCAACGACGGGAACCTACGTCTCCGATGACCCGGACAAGCTTGCTGGCCGCGTCAGCAACCTCGTGCAGATCGAAACGCGAGCGGAAGTCGCCGCTCGTTCCTTGCCGGACGTTCTGCGTGAAGCGACGGCTCTGGCCGCATCCGTTGCCGAGCGGTTGCGTGCGGGGCCGAGGCTCGGCGAACTCGGCGTGGAACTCCTCGCCATCAGCTTTCTGTCGGTCCGACCGACGCCCGAGGTTGGCAAGGCAATGGAGGCCGAGTTCCGCGAGGCACTTCTCCGCAAGGCCGACATTGCTGTGTACGCCCGCCGTGCTGCTGCGATCGACGAGGAGCGAACGATCAAGGAGAAGGAACTCGCCAGCGATGTGGCGCTGGAAGAACAACGCAAGCAATTGATTATCCTCAAGGGGGCCAACGCGATTCAGGACGCCGAACAGCGGGCCAAGGCCGCGGAGATTGATGCCCAGGCCCAGGCGCGGGCGAGCGAGTTGCAGTTGGCTGTCTTTCGCGGGGTGGAACCACGGGTTCTGGTGGCGCACGCTCTACGCGAACTCGGCCAACGGGCAGGCCAGATCGGAAACCTCACAATTACCACCGAACTGCTCGCCAGCCTCCTGGCCACTCCACGAGCGGAGTGACCTCTCATGTTGCTGGTCAAATATGAGAATGTTGTTGTGATCACCCGCAAGACGGCCCTGGAAGAACTGGTCGAGCGGTTCAACACGCGCGAGCAAGCGCGATTTTACGTCGAGCACCTGGGGACATCCTTCGCTGGATACCAGTCGTCGCACGATACGTACCACACTGCACTCAACCGGCTGCGGGCCGACCTCCGCGAACACCTCCCGGAACTCCGCACGCAGTTTGTGGAGAGAGCCTTCTTGCCCAACTATCAGTTCGGCGACCACGATATCGTGGTGACGCTCGGGCCAGACGGCCTGGTCGTGAACACGGCCAAGTATCTCCACGGCCAACCTCTGGTGGCCATCAATCCCGACCCGCAGCGAATGGACGGTGTGTTGCTGCCCTTCACTGTCCCACAAGCGTTGCCGGTCCTCCGGTCGATCAACCGCGGTAAGTTTCGCAGCATCGATCTGCGCATGGCACGGGCCGAGTTGCCTGATGGGCAATCGCTCCTGGCGGTCAACGACCTCTTCATCGGGGCGAAGACCCACATCTCGGCCCGCTACCGGATGCGTTACCGGGGGCAGGAGGAGGACCAGTCGTCGAGCGGCGTCATCGTCTCGACTGGTGCTGGCTCGACAGGCTGGTATCGATCGGTGCTGGCGGGCGCGGTCGGGTTGGTCGAGGCAGCGGCCCCGCACCTTGGTGTTGGTTCCCTTCGGGATCGCTATCGGTTCGATGCGACGGCCGATGAGTTACGATTCTGTGTGCGTGAACCGTTCGTCAGCCGGGTGTCGGCAGCGACCCTCGTCACGGGCCGTCTGGGGCCGGGCGAGACGCTTGAACTGACCTCCCAAATGCCTCAGAATGGTGTGATCTTTAGTGATGGGGTTGAAAGCGATTTCCTCCGCTTCGACACGGGCACGACAGCTCGCATCGGCCTGGCGGATCGGCGCGCTTGCCTGGTCCAGGCGTGAGGGGTAGGATCGCTTCTTCACTCGCTGATCTGTAATTCGGAGGCTGGCGAGTCCACGCTGACAGGCCCATCTGCGTGCATTGCCCGATCACGCCCAGCGAGGTGCGGCCCGATCGGAGGAGGGTTTGAGGAGTTCCGTTCGTTTCGTGACGCTGAGATGCGACAAGAGGAGTTGAAGGGAGCCCCACCTTGACACCGGAATTGAAGCAACGAGCCCGTGCTCTGCTTGCAGCCCTGGAACCGTTGTCCGAGGATGAGCGGGCGGCCGAACTTGCCCGGTTGCGATCGTCCGAACCGGAGGTTGCGGCCGAGGTCGGGAATCTTTTGGCCGTTCAGGACACCGCTCACAGAGCCAACTTGGATAGCGCGAACGCGGGCATCCCAGGAATGGCGGATGCGCGTGACACCCCCGCTACGAGCGGGGATGTCCGTGAAGGGACGGACGGATGTGACTCCCCCACTGCCATTGCAGACAACCGGGTAAGGGTGAACGAAGTCGACCATACACGGGCTGCCCACGCTGCCTCTGGGGAAGATCCGGATGCCACGCCGCCGGACGTCCCAGGGTGCATCCTGGGGTGTGGGAAGGAGAATGTGCGATTCGGCGGGATGGGTGTGGTGTACTTCGGCACTGACTCGGCCCTGGGCCGACCGGTGGCGGTGAAGGTGCTCCGGCGGCGACTGTCACACGATGCGGTACTGGTCGCTCGTTTCGAGGCCGAGGCTCGGATCAATGCCCAGTTGCAGCACCCCGGGATCGTTCCGGTCCATCAGATCGGTAAACTCGCCGACGGTCGATCCTTTTACACGATGAAGCGTGTCAAGGGCGACACACTCTCCGATGTACTCAAGAGGCGGGCGTCCCCTTCGGCCGACCTGCTGGGGGTTTTGAGTCAGTTCCGCCAGGTGTGTGAGGCGATGGCCTACGCTCACGCCCGGAACGTCCTGCACCGGGATCTGAAGCCGCAGAATGTCATGATCGGGGAATACGGGGAAGTCCTGCTGATGGATTGGGGCCTGGCAAAGATCCTGGGAGACGATAGAAGAACCGACCCGAGAGAGGAACCGAGTTCCCGGATAGTAAACCTGGGGCTTGGTGGGAGCGACCGGGAACCGACACGAGGGGTGTTGGGGACACTCCCATACATGCCGCCAGAACAGGCTGCGGGCCTCGTCGAAGAGATCGATAAGCGGAGTGATGTGTTCGGGCTGGGTGCGATCTTGTGTACGATCCTGACCGGGAAGCCGCCCTACATCGGAGTTAGCGACCGGTTTGTTGAGCGGAAGGCCCTGGAGGCAAATCTGGACGAGGCGTACCACCGCTTGACCGAGTGCGGAGCCGACCCTGAGATAGTGGCTCTGACGCGAAAGTGCCTGTCGCCCCGGCGGGAGGATCGAGCGGCGGACGCCAGGGAAGTGGCGAAGGGGGTGGCATTCTACCTGGCCGGGGTGGAGGAACGACGGCGGCAGGCGGAACTTGAGCGGGTGGAGGCCGAGGCCGAGACTCGGGAGCAGAAGAAGCGGCGTCGAGTTCAACTCGCGCTTGCGACTGCGATCGGGCTACTGGTCGTGGGAGTGGGGGGATTCGCATGGTGGGAGGACAAACGGGCGACTGAGCGTGGGGTGGAGGCTAAGAATCGGGAGCGAGATGAACGTGAGCGGGTGAATCGTAACACGGCGGCCCTGACCAGTCTGGTTGGAGCGTGTGAAGACGCCTTGCGCGCTGATGACGTGAACCGGGCAAGAGCAGCCTTAGACGAAGCCGACCGGAGGGCGACGGAAGGTGGCGGGGAGGCTGTGGTAGACCGGCTAGCTCGTTGTCGGGGAGATTTGGCTATTCTGACCGATTTAGATACAATTGATACATTTCGATGGACGCAAGTTGAGAACAAATATCCAACTAATAAAATTTTGGCGGATCGATGGCGAGCTGCATTCAGAAAGTTTGGTATTGTGCCCGATAGTGTCTCGGTAGACGAATCGGCCCGCAGGGTTCTCGACTCACTGGTGAAGGACCGTTTGTTGAGCGCACTGAGCATGTGGCTTGTTTTGGAGCCCTCGGCTGGGGTGCGAGCCATCCTTGGGAAGGCTGATCTGGACGGGTATCGGGAGGGGATCCGGGACGCGGTTCTTGTCGGGAACAAGATTGACTTGGTGGCTATGGCCGGGCAGGCGGAGGCGCTAGCACAACCGCCGTGGTTCGCAGCTATGCTCGGAGAAATTTCAGCGATCACGAAAGCCCGTCGGAGAGAGGTTCTGGAGGTAGCCCTCCAGGGACATTCTGGGAACCTGACACTGCTGATGAGTCTCGGCGGGTCGTATCCAGTTAATCAGGCGGAAGGTGCGGAAGACCGGATGAGGTGGTTCCAGGCTGTGGTAGCAGCCCACCCGGGAAACTTCGCTGCCCACAACAACCTGGGGATCGCACTTTCCGACAAGGGAGACTGGGACGGAGCGATTCGAGAGCACAAAGCCGCGATTGTTCTCGACCCGTACAATTTTTTCGCACACAACAATCTCGGAAACGACTTGGTGGGCAAGGAAGACTGGGACGGAGCGATTGCAGAGTGCAAGGTTGCCATCCTAATTAACCCGAGATCGTCCGTCCCACACTTAATTCTGGGGAACGCACTGTCCGGCAAAGGTGATCTTGATTGGGCCATTCGGGAGTACAAGAAAGCCATTGAGATTGACCCGAGATTTGCGTATCCGCATAATGGCCTGGGAAACGCACTGTACAACAGGGGTGACGTGGACGGGGCGATCCGGGAGTTCAAGGCCGCCCTCTCTCTCGACTCAAAATACACACTTGCCTACAACGGCCTTGGGGTCGCCCTGGACGACAAGGGTGACCTGGCCGGGGCGATCCATGCGTTCAACACAGCCATCCAACTCAACCCAAAATATGGAGCCCCACACACTGGCTTGGGTAATCTATTGTATAAGAAAGGTGACAGGAACGGTGCTATCGGGGAGTACAACACCGCCATCCACCTCGATCCCAAACGGCCCTCTCCATACATCGGCCTGGGTGTTGCTCTGAAAGACGCAGGTGATGTGGAAGGAGCGATCCGCGCGTTCAACACAGCTATCCAACTCAATCCGAAGTACGCTCTCGCGCACAACAACCTGGGGACCGCACTAAAGGCTAAGGGCGACCTGGTAGGAGCGATTCGAGAATACAATACAGCCATCCAACTCGACCCGAATTACGCCGCCCCACACATCAACCTGGGGCACTTATTCTACGCCAGAGGTGACCTCGACGAATCGATTCGCGAGTTCCACGCTGCCATCCAACTCAACCCGAATCTCGTCAATGTGCATACTAACCTGGGCAACTCGCTAAAGGCAAAGGGTGACCTGGATGGGGCAATTCATGAGTTCAAAGCTGCCATCCAATTGGATGCGAAATACATCCCCGCCCATCGCAACCTCGGGACCGTATTTGCGTTGAAAGGTGACTGGGACAGGGCTATCAGGGAGTATCAGACGGCTATCCAGCTTGACCCAAAAATATCCGATCTTCATAATCTTCTTGGAAATGCACTGGCTAACAAAGGCGACTTGAACGGGGCGATCTTAGAGTACAAGTCCGCGATTCAGCTTGACCCAAAAGATCCTCTACCACACATGGGTTTGGGGTCGGTCCTAAAGACCAAGGGTGACCTGGATGGAGAAATCAGTGCTTACAGGCAGGCGGTTCGACTTAAAATCCGCTTTGCTCCCACATACACCAACTTGGCCTCTCATCTCGCTAAGCATGGTGAAACCTTCGCCGCCCTTCAAACTCTCCGAGATGGCCTTCAGGTCGATCCAAGATTCATCGAGAAATTCCGCTATAACCTGGCCTGCTACGCTAGTCTGGTTGCCTACGGGCAGGCCAAGGACGCGCCACTTCATGTTGACCGATCTGGGTTACGCCTAGAGTCCCTGGGGTGGTTGACCGCCGAACTGACGCTCGCTAGGAAACTTTCTGATATCGACAGAAATAAGCCGGCCATTCACAAGATTATGCTCCACTGGCTTGCCGACACCGACCTCGACTCTGTCCGTGCGGTGGAGAACCTTCCCGCAGACGAACGCGAAAGCTGGGCCAAGTTCTGGTCCGATGTCCGTAAGCTTCGCGATGAGACTGCCCCCCGACCAGTCGCCCCGTTACCGCGGCTTGTGAAGTGATCGAGAGGTGAAGTGATGGCCAAAAAGCAACCAAAGCGGTGGGTTTCGTCGTCCTCGACGCCGCCCGCCAGTTCAACTCTGAGCGCAACCGCCCGGAGCGAGATCGAAACGAAGGCGAAGGATCTGATCGAGAAAGAGCTGAAGCCAAAGCACGTCAAGCCACCACCGGAGGAGCCCCGTTTCAACTACGTGATCGACCTCGTCACCAAGTGGCACGGGCGGTACTTTTACTTCGTCGCCATCTACGCTTGCCCCGGGCCGAACGCGATCTCACCGACCTTCGAGTCGAAGTTCGCCCGAGTGGAACCCATTGGTCACGGTTCTTTCAACCTGGCCTTCATGAGACACACCGAGAAGTGGCACGAGTTGTACACCGGCCTGACCCTGGACGAGTGCCTCAACTCGATCCGGGACGATCCGTGGTTCCATCCCTGAGATGGGGAACGCCATGCCCAAAAAGAAGCCGCCGAAGAAGAGTACCACCGAGGTACTCGATGAGTTCCTGAGCGATATCGATCACATCGGTTGATGGGATACACCGCAAAGAACGCGAGGCTGGTGATGTCTTCTCCCAAATCTGCCCCGGCGTGGCTGCACCTACCGCTGCCGACCAATGCTGCCCAAGACGCCGCGCTCGTTGCCAAAGTCGAGCGGGCCTGCGCCAAACTCCCTGATAAATTCCCCGACCTTCATAAGCTGCTCAGCGCGGTCCGATCACTGGCGACCTACGAGCCCGCAGCCAACCGGGCGACCGAACTCATCTGGGATCAATTCGATGCCCTGCTCACCCATCCTACAGCCCAGGGGCGGGTGCATCTTGTCAAATACGCCCTCGATCACCTCCCGCCACGGGCCACAGCACGCATCCTTCGGAGGCTCGCCAAGGATCCGGACATGCGAGTGCGGAACACGGTCAAGAACGCAATCAAGAAGGCAAAGATCCGCGAGGTGGCCCTGCCACAAACACCCGAAGGGGACTGGGACGCCACCGGCTGGATGCTTCCGACCGAAGAGACCCGCGTGACCCGGCACAAGACCGGCACCCGGGTGCAGAAGAAGATCGGGGTTCCCTCCATCACGAACCTCAAGCAACTCCGCACTCTGCTGAATATCCGGTCGCGGAACCAACTCGGGTATTTCCTTCTCGCCACCGACCACAAGGACGGCCCTTACACCACCCATACCATCCCGAAACGGGACGGCAGCGATCGCACCATCTGTGCTCCCAAGAAGCAGTTGAAGTGGGTGCAACGGCAGATCCTCAACCTGATCCTCAGCAAGGTCCACGCCCACCCGGCGGCCCACGGATTCGTCCTCGGTCGGTCGACGGTGAGCAATGCCCGACCACACGTCGGGGCCGAACTGATCGTCAAGTTCGACCTCAAGGACTTTTTCCCCACGATGCACTACTTCCGTGTGATGGGCCTGTTCGCCAGCCTCGGCTATCCGACCGGAAACTGCCTGTTTGGGACGGACGATAAATCCAACCAAATTGCTCCGGTCCTGGCTCGACTGTGCTGCTACACTCCGGACCCGAAAAAATGGGGGTCGGCCCTGCTCCCCCAGGGGGCACCCACCTCACCGACGATCTCGAATCTTGTCTGTCGTCGACTGGATGCCCGGCTCGACGGGCTGGCAAAGCGGAACAGCGGGGTCTACACACGCTACGCCGATGATCTGACGTTCTCGTTCCAGAAGGCGGAAGGGATCAACCTCGGGCGATTCCGTTGGTGGGTCGATCAGGTCTGCCAGCAGGAGGGGTTTACGGTCAATCAGGAGAAGTTCCGGGTGATCCGTGACTCGCAGCGACAGGTGGTCACCGGGATTGTGGTAAACGAGACCCTCCGAATTCCTCGCGACATGCGGCGACGATACCGGGCGATTCTGCACAACTGCCAAAAGAACGGTGTGGAAGCCGAAGCTCGCGGCAACCCGCGATTCCGGGAGTACCTGAGAGGGTTCGCAGCGTACCTGAACATGGTCCAGCCGGAGGAGGGGGCCGCGCTGCTGCTCCGCGTCAATGAGATGCTCGGCGTCCGCGCGGCAGATGCCCAGAAACCCGAGCCTCCGACCGACGGGGAGGGGGGAAACCCATGAATCCCGATACCGAGGACGAAGACGACATTCCGCCCGTCCCGAAGAACGCGAACCTCCACCCATCTGCCGCTGCCATCGTTGCGCTCGAACGGCTCCTCAGCCAGCCACCCTCCGTCGAACGCGCCAGGCAGGCCTGGCGCGCGGTGACGGGTGCAGCGGGGAATCCAGACTTCCACGCCGTTCTCGATTACGCCACGGACCACGATCTGATTCGCGCATGTGACCCCTCGGATCCGAAGGCCGCGAACGTGTCCTGGGTCAATCCGCTGGATGGGTCAGAGATGATCTGGATACCGGGCGGTCGGTTCACTTACGGACGGGCGGGTGAGACGGCCGAGTGCGACGGGTTCTCGCTCGCCCGGTGGCCTGTCACCAACGAACAGTTCCGGACGTTCCTGGGTGAGACAGGTTACAAACCCGACCCGCGCCACCCGGACAACCAGTTCCTGGCCCACTGGAGTCGAGGAGCCATCCCGGCCGGGAAGGAGCGTCATCCGGTCGTCTATGTCTCGCTGTTCGATGCCCTGGCTTATGGCCAATGGGCAGGTCTAACGCTCCCGACAGAGTGGCTGTGGGAAAAGGCAGCCCGGGGCACCGACGGCCGGATGTACCCGTGGGGCGATTCGCCGCCCGGGAATGGCTCCAAGAAACTCGCCCATGTTGCTGCGCGCGGCACCACGGAGGTGGGGAGTTACGGGAGAGTGCGATCACCTTACGGATGCGAGGATCTCATCGGGAACGTCTCCGAATGGACACTTCCGTTGGATGAAAATGATCCGCCAGGCCGGTTCCCTCCACCCTGGCCACAGTTGCGGTTTTCAGACTCGCACGGCACGCCGCTGCTCGGGGTAATCCGCGGGGCGTGCTTCATGCGAACCGGACATGCCAGCGTGACCAGTAGCCACCGCCGCCGTCTCTCAATCTCCCGCCGCAACCACTGGACCGGGTTCCGACTGGCGGCCCTGCTGCCATGCCGACCGGCCGAGGAGGGGAAGGCCGAACTGCCCGGCTGACGAAGCAATGAGCAGATACCACCTGGGATCGACTTACAGTATCTTGGCAATAGTAATATTAATTTGATCTGTTTTTCTTGTTGCAATTAGTTCTCACAAAATAATCCTGAAGCGTCAACGACGGGAGTTACCCTCGCAACTGCTGACGCAGTCAATTGTTTCGGCTCGTTCGCAGGCTTGTGTTGCAGTCCGTCGCTGACGCTTCCGGCTCGTCGGCTGTTGCCCGGTCGTGAATCATGCCCCCACTCCAAGTGCCAAATCACCTGAACATTTGGTGGGCGTAACAGGCATTTCTGCCCGGGTGATGGGGATGGTCCTGGTCAATGGAGGGACCAAATCGCAATTTCCGAGGAGCACTTGTTGTTATCTCCTCTAAAATGTGCTAGAGTTGCAGTTGCTTTGCTTCACTCGGCCCTAAGGAGAAGGACGCATGAGGCGGGAAAACCGGTTTGCGACCTGGGTGGTGTATCGAGTTGCTGTCCGCGGCCAGGATGTTCCGGCGAACGCCGTCTGCGAACAATCCGAATGGGATGCCATGGAGCGTGAACGCCCCGGCCAGCACATCCTCGTCCAGGCTGGAATCACCAGCGAAGGCGAGGCCGAACGGATGGCCCGCGGCACATCGGGCGACCCGGTCAAGCGGGGATCAAAGCTCTAAAGCACCGACTACAACAAATCCGGCTCCGGGCTGTCGTGGGAAAGACTGGCCCTCTCCCAGTTCGTATTGCCGCTCCCATCCGTTGCAATCCGTCGTCACCAACTCAACTCTCCTGCTCATGGTGCCCACCTTGATCCTCGCCCCGATGGAGGGGGGTCATTGCTGCTGGGATGCCTGCCATCCAGGGAGAATTCGGAGCGTTCACATTTTTCAGTGGCTGAGATTTCTCAGCGCTGGGCATCGTCCTGGAATATTTGAAAACCGATCCCGAACCCAGAACACTTGCCAGCCCCAGTGGGCGGAAGTTTGGCAAGGTGCTGGCCAAGAAGGCACGCAAGTCCTAGAGTGACCGAACCCCCGTAACTCGGTGCTGGTCGTATCGGAAACGCGAGCATTGCAAGAAACCGATCCGCTGCCTTGACATCCGGGATGGTGAAACATACCGTAAGTTCTTCCGACGGCGGCGAGAGGATTGCTGCCGGGTACGGAGGATCAAGGAGAGCAGCGTGGCGGGCATGCAGAGCGAACGCATCCGCATCCGGATGGAAGGCTACGATCACGAAGTCCTTGACCGGACGGCATCGGAGATCGTGCAGACCGCAAAGGATAACGGGGCGGATGTTCACGGTCCCATCCCCCTGCCTACCCGCATCGAGCGATATACGGTGTTGCGATCGCCGCATATCGATCGGAAGTCGCGAGAGCAATTCGAGATCCGGACCCACAAACGGCTCATCGATATCCTCCGGCCAACGCAAAAGACCATTGAGGCCCTCAACAAGGGCCTCAACCTTCCCCCGGGTGTCGACATCAAGATCCGGGTCGTCACCGCTGGCGGGTGACCCGCAACGACGTGCGATTCGACTGCGATCGGTTGACGATCGGTCGCCACGCGATACAACAAAAGACTCCCGCCCGCCGCAGCACCCCTTGGGGTGATTTGATCGGCGGGCGGTTTTCATGCGAATGCGACCCTGTTTCGCCGCGACCGGCCCGATGGGTTGGTCAATTCAGCGGCACCATCGGGCAAACCGGTGGGGGCGGGGTCAGGAGTGGTATTCCCATGGCTGAAACAAGTACCGATACGTCTCACCCCGGGAGCGGGGGCGGGAATGATCGTACCCCGGGAGCGGTCGCAGTCACCGACGGGATTGAGGTTCCGCTGGTGAATCGGACCGGTGAGACGGTTGGGTCGATCCAGATCGACCCGAAGGAATTCGGCGGGAAGATCAACAGGCAGTTGATGCATGATGTGGTCATCATGTACCTCGCCAACCAGCGAGCCGGTACGCACAGCACCCTCCGTCGCGGCGAGGTCGCCGGAAGTTCGAAGAAGATCTTCCGGCAAAAAGGCACCGGGAACGCACGGGCTGGAACGAAACGGACCAACAAGCGGCGGGGTGGTGGTACGGCGAAGGGGCCGAAGCCACGGGACTACGAGTACCACTTGCCCAAGAAGGCGGTTCGGTCGGCCACCCGGATGGCGATCCTGTCCAAGTTCTTGGACAAGGAAGCCGTGGTCATCGACGAATTGGTGCTCCCAGCCCCAAAGACCAAAGAGATCACCGGGGTATTGAAGGCGATCAAGGTCGGGAAGAAGGCGACCCCAGGTGGCGAGAAGGACGTGACGCTGCTCGATGGGACAGTCCTGATCGGAACCGCTGGACTTGATGTCAACATCTACAAGTCGGCCCGCAACATCGACGGGGTGAAGGTTCTCCCCGCAGGCGAGTTCAACTGCTACACGGTACTGAAGCAAAAGCGACTGGTTCTGACCAGGGCGGCTCTGGAATTCCTCCGGAACCCGGACGCCGCGCGACAGCACCAGGCGGCGACAGCGCCCGCCCAACCGGCCGAACCACCGCTCGTCCGTCGCGGGCGGGCCGGACGTATCCAAAAACGGAAGGCCGCGGCGAAGACCGCGGGCGGAACGAAATAACTGCCTTGCGAGGGGCTATGTACGGTCCCGGCCAACCGCGTAGCGTGAGCCCGGGGAGGAGTGAAAGACAATGCCACGATCACGACCGCGGCCGAAAAAATATGTGCGGAAGTTGGCCCTCCGCCAGCCGTGCGTTCACGGCGAGACGGGAATCGAACTGCGGCCCTATCAGATCGTCCTCCGCCCGCTCGTCACCGAGAAGGGGACGCACCAGAGCAGCCGGTACAATGCGTTCACGTTTCAGGTGAACCTGATCGCCACGAAGACCCAGATCAAGGCGGCCGTCGAGGAACTGTTTAACGTCCGGGTCGAAGCCGTCCGGACGCAGACCCGCAAGGGCAAGAAGCGGCGGTTCAAGCAGGAGATGGGCACCCTCCCGAACTGGAAGCGGGCCATCGTCACACTGCACGGCGATGACAAGGTGGAGTTCTATTGATTTGCAGAATGAGTTTGTAGCTAACAGCTTGTAGCTAACAGTCAGACAAACGAGAGACACTGTTAGATGCGATCTGCGGTGATCACGAGTCAAGGTCGAGAAGTTCGAACTGCTGGCTACTAGCTAATAGCCAAAAGGCGGAGGCGAAGCAGATGGGCATCAAACAATACAAACCGACGTCGGCTGGCCGTCGTGCGGGGATGGTGTCCGACTTCGCGGACTGCACCGACCCACGCGCGAACAAGCCGGAAAAGACGCTGCTGTCGCCGCTGCCGAAAACCGGTGGGCGGAACCACCACGGGATCACCACCTCACGATTCCGTGGGGGTGGTCACAAGCGGATGTACCGCCAGATCGACTTCAAGCGGAAACGCGACAACGTCGAGGCGGTTGTCGTCCGGATCGAATATGATCCCTGCCGCAGCGCCCGCATTGCGCTGTTGCAGTATCCGGACAACGAGAAGTACCCGCTCTCCAAGAGCTACATCATCGCCCCGAACGGCCTCAAGGCCGGTGACAGGGTGATGTCGGGCGAGACGGAAGCAGTCGAGCCACGACCCGGGAACTGTATGCCGCTGTGGAAGGTTCCCCTCGGAATGACGGTTCACAACATCGAAATGACCCCAGGCAAGGGCGGTCAGATCTGTCGGTCGGCGGGGTGCTCGGCGACGCTTTCGGCCCGCGAGAAAGACTGGGCTCAGTTGACCATGCCCAGCGGCGAAATCCGCCGGGTGTCGAGCAAGTGCCGGGCGACGATCGGCAGTGTCTCAAATGCTGAGCACATGAACATCAGCATCGGGAAAGCCGGGCGAATGCGGTGGAAGGGTCGCAAGCCTCACAACCGCGGGACTACGATGAACCCAGTCGATCACCCGATGGGTGGGGGCGAAGGTCGGACCGCTGGCGGGCGTGACCCGTGTTCGCCACGGGGGGTACTGGCCAAGGGTGGCAAGACCCGTAACAAGCGAAAGCCCGGGAACGCAGCGATCCTTCGCCGTCGTCCGGCCGGGAAGCATCAGAAGAGTACATAGTGGACGTAGCCTGGCCAGATTGTGGCAAATAGTTCGGGAGGTGACCAGAGGTGTTGTTCGTCGAAGTTCTCAGTGGCGATGGTTGGTTTTCTTCACCCTGAAGGGGTGAGATTCCTCAGCCCAGGGCAACGCCCTGGGGTTCCAGAGGTTTTTGATTCCAGCCTGAAGGGCTCTGAGAGCTAACGACAGAGAAACGATCCCAGCCCTTCAGGCTGGAAGAGAGGGATCGACTCCCCAGGGCGTTGCCCTGGGCTGAGGGATCTCAGCCTTTCAGGCTGAAGACAGATCTCGCTCCGGGAAAACTCGCACAGCACCCGGCCAGATTGCGAAAAATCAACTGGCCGCTGGCCGCCTGGGTGGATAAACTGATCAGCCCGGTCTGATTGTGCCGGGGTTGTTTATTAGTCGGCGCTGCCGACAGTGGACCGAATCGCGTGGGAAGCAAGACATGAGTCGGTCGCTGAAAAAAGGTCCGTATGTCGATCTGCGGCTTCTTGCCAAGGTCGAGAGGCAGGGCTCGAACAAGGAACCGATCCGAACGTGGTCGCGGGACTGCACGATCGTGCCGGAATTCATCGGGGCAACATTCCTGGTGCATAACGGCAAGACCTTTATGCGGGTCTATGTCACCGAAGACCTGATCGGTCACAAACTCGGCGAGTTTTCGCCGACTCGGACGTTCAAGGGACACAGCGGCGGGAAGGCCAAGGCGGCACCCGGGAAGTAACCGAAGACAGTGTGAGTGTGCGTGTGCAGACCAGGTGCAGGGGAGCTGGAAGGGCTCGGTTCTGACTCACACAACTCACCCACACGAACACTGATGAATCATGCAATATCGAGCGATACACAGGTTCGCCGACACCGGCCCACGCAAGATTCGGCAATTCGCCGATTTGATCCGTGGCCGGAACGTTGACGAGGCCCTCCAACTCCTGCGGTTTTACCACAACCGAGGAGCGAAGTTGCTGGAGGCAGTCGTCCGAAGTGCCCTCGGGAATGCCGACGACAAGGAATGCCCGGATCTCGACGAACTCTTCGTATCCGAGGTCCGGGTGGACGGGGCTCCAATGTTCAAGCGGATCCAACCACGGGCTCGCGGGACAGCATTCCAGATCAAGCGGCGATTGTCCCACATTGTGGTCACTCTCTCCGACCCTGTGGAGTCGGAGGTGACAGTACCGGCAACGGTTCCGGCAAGTGCGGGGTAGCGACGAGGCTGGATCGACCCGGCACAGGGGCCGGCGGTAGGGCCGGCCCCTCATACGTTTGACGGCGGAAGACACAAAGTACTGGCGTACCGGGCGGGTAACCCGGCGATCATCCGACAAGGGCACGGCTATGGGTCAGAAAGTCCGGCCGACCGGGTTCCGAACGGGCATCATGCGTCCGTGGCGGAGCACGTGGTATGCGACCAAGCAGGACTTCTCCGAACTGCTGATCGAAGATCACAAGATCCGGGAGTTCATTCAGAAGTACCTGACCGTCAAGAAAGACCGCAAAGCCCAGCGGCCAGCCATCGCCGACATCCGGATCGAACGGACCCGCGAACGGGTGACTGTCGTTGTCACCTCCAGTCGGGTCGGCGCGATTATCGGCAAAAAGGGCGAGAAGATCGACAAGATGACCAAGGCGTTGGAGAAGCTCACTCGCCGGCACATTGAGGTCAAGACGGTCGAGATCACCCGCCCCGAGATCGACCCCCAGTTGATCTCCGAAGACATCGCCGAGCAACTGGAGCGGCGGGCCAGCTTCCGCCGGACCATGAAGCAGGCCATGCAGCGTGCGATGGAGGGCGGGGCGAAGGGTGTGAAGTTGCAACTCTCCGGCCGGCTCGGCGGGGCAGAAATGGCCCGATGCGAGAAGGGCATGGAGGGCAGCATCCCACTCTCCACCCTCCGTTGTAAGGTCGAATACGGCTTCTGCGAGGCGACGACCCCGCAGGGAAACATCGGGATCAAGGTCTGGGTCAACCAGGGCGACTATCTGACAGGGGACATCGCCGATGCCACAGATGCCCAAGCGGGTCAAGTTCAGAAAAAGTCAGCGCGGCGTCGTCCGCGCTAGGACGACGAAAGCGAAGTACAACGGGGCCATCAAGGGCAACGCCCACCGTGGCAACTTCGTCGCTTACGGGGACTTCGGCCTCCAGGCGCTGGAGGGCGGGTGGCTCTCCGCCGAGTGCATCGAGTCGGGCCGGGTCACAATGACCCGGTTCGTTTCGGGTGAGGGGCGCTATTACATCCGAGTCTTCCCGCACAAGCCGATCACAGCGATCCCGGCTGAAACCCGAATGGGTAAGGGGAAGGGTGAGCCGGAATATTGGACAGCCGTCATCCGGACTGGCCAGATCCTGTTCGAGATCGGCGGATTGCCCGAGGCCGCCGCCCGAGACTGCCTGGCCCGAGTTGCCTACAAGATGCCGTTCAAGTGCCGGTTCGTGACCCGCCGGCCGAGTGTCTAAGGACCATCCTCCGGCTTCCCCTTCCTTCTCAGGGAAGGGGGTTGGGGGTTAGGTTTCTACCGCCGTGATTGTTCGAGGTGGCCGATGCCGAGCAAACTGAAAGACTACCGTGGGATGAGCGACGAACAACTCGCACTCACTCTCAAGGATACCGAGAAACACCTGTTCCAGCTCCGGTTCCAGTCGGCAACAGACCGGTTGGAGACTCCGTCCGAGATTCGCAAAGCGCGCCGCGAGATCGCCCGGTTACGGACGCTCCAACGGGAACGGGAGTTGGCGAAACTCAAGGATCTGCCGGCCGAACAACTCGCCACCCGAGTGACCAGTCTGTCGGCGAAGCACGCTGCCGCTGGCCCTGGGAAGCGGACCACGTTCCGGCAACTCAAGCGGGTCCGTGGCCTCCACGCAGCCAAGGTGACTCAGGCCCAGAAGGGGGCGAAGTAATGGCCGACGAGACACCGACTCCGACCGACCAGCCCACCGGTGTGACCAAAATGACCGGCCCCAGGGCGCTTCTGGGGATCGTCACCCGGGACAAGTCGGCCAAGACTCGGCGGGTCGAGGTCGAACGGCTTGTCCGGCACCCGAAGTACGGGAAGTTCATCAAACAGCGGACGATTTGCTACGTTCACGATGAGAAAAACGACTCCCACCTTGGCGATACGGTGGAGATTGTCGAATCCCGACCGCTGTCGCGGACCAAGCGGTGGACACTCGTTCGCATCGTGACCAAGGCCCCAAGCCGAACCCTCTCCAACCTGGAAGGGGCGGTCGCCGGCAGTGATGCCGCAACGCCGACCGCAACCGCGACCACGTAGGGAGTACAACGGACCCTGCCGCGAGCCGGGGTTCTGAGGGATACGTTTATGATTCAGATGTACACTTTCATGGACGTGGCCGACAACACCGGGGCCAAGGAAGTGATGTGCATTCAGGTTCTCGGCGGTTCCAAGCGCCGGGTCGCCTACCTGGGTGACATCATTCGGGCCAGTGTCAAGAAAGCCCTTCCCGGGGGAGACGTGAAGCCCGGAGATGTGGTCAAAGGGGTTGTTGTCCGAACCCGGGTCGCAACCCGACGCGACGACGGCAGTTATGTGCGGTTCGACCGTAATGCCCTGGTTCTGCTCGATAACGACAACAACCCCCGAGGCACGCGCATCTTCGGGGCCGTTCCAAGGGAGCTTCGGGCCAAGTTTAACAAGATCCTCAGCCTCGCGGCTGAGGTGGTGTAACGGGGAGAGTGTTTGGTGTTTAGTGTTTAGTGTTTCGCTCGGCGCTCCCAGATATCTTTATCCTGGAGTTGAGCCCTCGCAAAACACAAACACCAAACACTAACAACCAAACACTAAACACCAAACACTAAACACCAAATACGATCATGTACCTCCGCAAAAACGATACGGTTGTGGTCATTACCGGGGACGACAAGGGCACCGAAGGCAAGGTGCTGCGTGTTCTCCGGGAGAAGAATCAAGTGGTGGTTGAGGGGGTGAACCGGGTGTACCGACACCTGAAGCCGTCCCGCCGCAACCCCCAGGGCGGCCGGCTCTCCAAGGAGATGCCGGTCGATGCATCCAACGTCATGCTGCTCGACCCCGACTCGAAAGCTCCGACTCGGGTCGGCGTCCGGTATCTGGAGGATGGCAGCAAGGAACTGTACGCGAAGAAGAGCAAGAAGCGGATTCGGCTGATCACCAAACCGAACCCGAAGTACGCCAAGAAGGTTTGATCTGCCTGCACCCCGACCCGTACCGGCCCCGTCGGGAATGGGGCCGCCATAGGTCAACTGAGGTTTCGCTGACATGGTTGCGACACAGGAACTGGCACCTCCACCCCGGCTGCTTGAGAGGTACTCCCGGGAGATCGTCCCGGTCCTCTCGACAAAATTTGGCCGGAAGAATCGGTTGAGCCTGCCGAAGCTCAGTAAAATCGTCCTGAACATGGGGGTCGGGAAAGCCCTTCAGGACAAGGAGCGTATGAAACAAGCCGCCGAGCACCTCGGTCTCATCGCCGGCCAGCGAGCGCAGGTCATGAAGGCCAAGGTGGCGGTGAGCGGTTTTCGGTTGCGGCAGGGTAACGAAATCGGCTGCCGGGTCACCCTCCGCGGCAAACGGATGTACGAGTTCCTGGACCGGTTGATTAACGTCGCCCTCCCCCGAATCCGCGACTTTCGCGGCGTCAACCCGAAGAGCTTCGACGGGAACGGCAACTACAGCATGGGGCTGACTGAACAATTGGTCTTCCCCGAGATCGACCCAGACTCGGTGACGTTCACCCAGGGGATGGACATCACATTCGTGACCAATACCCGCAACGACGACGAGGCCAGGGAACTTCTCCGGGCGTTCGGCATGCCGTTCCGGGACGAAACCAAGTAAGAGTTTAAAGTTTGAGAGTTCAAAGTTTAAAGATCAAGAATTTCGAGGTTGAATCAACACTCGGCGGGTGAATCTTGACGATGGGTCTTTCTGTCCTGATTGACTTTAAACTTGAAACTCTTAAACTTTAAACTCTTCGAAAAAACGGAACGGCCGTCTCCCCTGGGTGTGTAGTCCAGGCTCCGAGTCGGAACGCCGCCTCAAGACGAGAACCTATGTCGACGAATGCGAAAGAAGCCACGTACAAGCGGCAGATGGCCGCTCTGGACCTGCACCGAGCCGAGATGAAGAAGCCGGCCGAGCAGCGTGTCCAGGCGAACGTGCTGTCGGGTCGCGAGAGGATTCGAATTCGGTTCCGATGCCAACTCTGTGGTCGCGGGCGGGCCGTCTACCGGAAGTTCGGCGTCTGCCGGATCTGTTTCCGGGCGATGGCCAGTGATGGCTTGATCCCTGGCGTCCGCAAGGCGTCGTGGTAGTTTCGAGTTTCGAGCTTGCCCCGTCAGGTTCGGGTTGAGGCTCAACTTCAAACTTCAAACTGAGGTATCCGGCCATGATGACCGACCCGATTGCCGACATGCTCACTCGCATCCGGAATGCCAACGAGATCGAACGACCGTTCGTCGAAATGTCGGCCACCAAACTGAAAGTGGCCCTCGCCAAAGTGCTGCTTGAAGAAGGGTTTATCCTCGGATATCGCACCGGGAAGAACGTCGAAGTCCAGACCGACGACAGCAAACACAAGGAATTCCAGGAGATTGCAACCCTCGGAGAGCCACACGTTGTGCTCCAGGTGTTCCTGAAGTACGGCCCCGATGGCGAGAAAGTGATCCGCCACATCGAGCGGTACTCCAAACCCGGGCGGCGTGTGTATCAGGGGTACAAGGATGTCCGGCGGGTTCTCGATGGACTCGGTATCGCCATCCTGAGTACCAGCAAGGGTGTCCTTTCCGATCGCCAGGCCCGTCGCGAAAAGGTCGGCGGGGAGATTCTTTGTACGGTATGGTGATTTTAAGAGTTTAAAGTTTAAAGTTTAAGAGTTTAAAGTTTTGAGATGTCTGAGGCTCAACCATCATGGTTTAGGTTTCTCTCGTTAAACTTTAAACTCTTAAACTTTAAACTCTAAACTCTTAAACAGAGGGCGTATCGATGTCACGTATTGGAAGACAGCCGATCCCCATCCCGGCGGGCGTGAAGGTCAGCATTGGGGGCGGGGTGGTTAAGGTAGAAGGTCCGAAGGGGAAACTCCAGCAGACCATCCACCCGAACATGGTGGTCGAGTCGGACAACAAGCAGGTCATGGTCAAGAGGCCCAACGACGAGCGGCTCAACCGGGCTCTGCACGGACTCACCCGGGCGCTGATCAACAATATGGTTGTCGGGGTGACCAAGGGATACGAGAAGAAGCTCAAGATCGAGGGCGTCGGGTTCCAGGCGGCCATGAAGGGCAAGGGCGTGGAACTGACCGTTGGATTTGCCAACCGAATCGTCCACGAACCCCCGGCCGGGGTGACTGTGACCGTCCCGGACCCGACCACGATTCTCGTTGCCGGTGCCGACAAGCAGGTGGTCGGTCAGTTCGCGGCCGAAGTCCGGGCGAGTCGCAAGCCCGAGCCATATAAAGGCAAGGGAATCCGGTACGAGACCGAGACTGTCCGGCGGAAGGAAGGGAAGTCGTTCGCGGCGGGCAAGTAAGGCCCGTGTGGATGATGCGTGTGAGTGGAACCGGAGGTCGGCTCCACCACACACCACGAGTCGGGGATGACATCCCACACACAAGCTACTCACACTGGTTTCGCTATGGACGCACAGAAACTCAAGGCGCGGCGGACCGAACGGCGGCAGTTCCGCGTCCGGAAGGCCCTCTACGGGACACCTGAACGGCCCCGGCTGAGCGTGTTCCGCAGCAACCTGCACATTTACGCCCAGCTCATTGACGACCTGAACGGGGTCACCGTTGCCGCCGCCACCAGCGCTGGCAAGGAGAGTGGCCTCAAGCACGGCGGGAATATCGCTGCCGCTTCTGCGGTCGGCAAGAAGCTGGCCGACAAGGCCAAGGAAAAGGGCATCACCAAGGCGGCGTTCGACCGTGGGCCGTACCGGTTTCACGGCCGGGTCGAGGCTCTGGCCATCGCTGCCACCGAGGCGGGGTTGGTTTGCACCGATCTCGGTTCGTTGAAACAGAAGCACGCGGACAAGGCGGCAGGGAAGGGCGCTCCCGCCGAGGCCGCCAAGACCAAGCCGGCCAAGGGTGAGGGCAAGCCCAAGGGCGAAGGCAAAAAAGACAAGAAGCCCGCCAGCAAGTAACTCCATCTGACACCGGCTCGGTGGGCGCTGCCCCCGACACGAGGACGTGATACATGGCGAGAGAGCGTGGGGACAAGGGAGATCGCGATTCCCGCGACAATGCCCTCGTCGACTTCGTGGTGAAGATCCGCCGGTCGGCGTGCGTCGTCAAGGGCGGCCGGCGGTTCAGCTTCAACGCCCTGGTCGTCGTGGGTGATCGGAAAGGTCGTGTCTCGTATGGATACGGCAAGGCCAACGAGGTTCCGCCCGCCGTCGAGAAGGCCATCAAGGAAGGGGAAGGCAACGTCAACCGCCAGAAGAAGATCTCCCTTCGCGGTAGCACCATCCCGCACCGGGTGATCGGCAAGTATGGCGCGAGCAAGGTCATCCTCGTCCCGGCAGGACCGGGCACCGGTGTGAAGGCTGGGCCAGGCGTCCGCGAGGTGCTGCAAGCCTGCGGGGTGTCCAACATCCTGACAAAGGTTCACGGCAGCACCAACCCTCTTAACCTCGTCAAGGCCACCATCAACGGGTTGCTCCAACTGCGGACTCGTGAAGAAGTGGTCGCGCTTCGGGGAGTTGCCGTCTAATGGACCTGACCCAAGTATCCACTGGCATCAAAAAAGCGAAGCTCAAGCGGCGAGTTGGCCGCGGGATCGGGTCCGGTCAGGGTAAGACTGCCGGGCTTGGGATGAAGGGCCAGTACTCCAGCGCGGGGGCCAGGCTCCCCGGCGGCCTGTTCGAGGGCGGCCAGATGCCGCTCTACCGACGTTTCCCGAAGCGCGGGTTTAGCAATGCCGCGTTCCAGAAGGAGTACGCAATCGTCAATGTTGGAGATCTGGAGGTACTCCCCCCCGGAACGCTGGTCGATGCGGCCGCGCTGAAGAAGCAACGGCTCGTGGTCGGCACATATGACGGGGTTCGGGTGCTTGGCGATGGTGACCTGACGAAAACACTGACCGTCAAGGCGGACCATTTCTCCAAATCGGCTCGCGAGAAGATCGAGAAAGCTGGCGGTACTTGCGAGTTGATCCCACCGCCCAAGAAACCGGTCCGCAACAAGATGAAGCCCCGACCACCGAAGCCTGCCAAGAAGTGAAAGATGATCGGTGCGAAAGGATGAGCGGAGAAAACCTAACCCCCCAACCCCCTTCCATGGGAAGGAAGGGGGAGCCAGAGGGGGGTTTGACTCCCCTCTGCCTCACAGTCGAGGGGTTTAATCCGCTGGTCCTAAAGGAAAATGCTGGAGAGAATGAGGCCCTTCGTTGTCCCTAATCCGGATGGCGGGGGCCTTGTTCGGGTTTTCCCACTTTTTCCTTTTTCACGTTGGACGCAATTTGTCCCGGAGGGACCGATGAACCACCTCGTCACGATCTTCAAGATCCCGGAACTCCGGAAGAAAATCTTTATCACTCTGATCTTCTTGGCGGTCTACCGGATCGGGTATTACGTGCCGCTCCCGGTGATCGACCATGTGAAGATGGCCGAGAAGATGGCTCAGGCTCAGGGCGGGGCACTCGGCCAGGTGCTGGGATTCGTGTCGCTGTTCTCAGGTGGAAACCTGAGCAACGCCTGTATCTTCTCGATGGGGATCATGCCGTACATCTCGGCCTCGATCATCATCCAACTTCTCTCCAGTGGGGTGCTTCCCTCCCTGGAGCGATTGCGCAAAGAAGGTGAGAGTGGCCGAAAAAAGCTGAACGAGTACACCCGACTTCTGACGGTCCCCATCTGCATGATCCAGGCCATGATCATCTTGAAGACGGTGATGGGGCCGGATACCGGTGATGGGGGCGGGATGGGGTTGGCACCACCTCCTTATGTCGAGGGGATCAACCTGTACTGGTTCGGATTCTCGGCCATGCTGACCCTCACCGCGGGGACAGTCTTCTTGATGTGGCTGGGCGAGCAGATTGATGAGTATGGGATCGGAAACGGAATCAGCTTGATCATAATGGCGGGGATTGTGGCCCGGCTCCCCGATGCAACGAGCACTCTCTTGATGGATAGCACCACTGGTAAACTGAAAGATACGCTCTTTACCCTCGGAGCATCGGGGGCCGACGTGAGCTTGGAGAAACTCCTCATCCTCGTCTTCTTGTTCGTGGCGGTGGTGGTCGGTGTCATTGCGATGACGAAAGCGCAGCGGCGAATCCCAACCCAGAGCGCCAAACACGTTCGTGGTCGCCGGGTGTATGGGGGAACTCGCCAGTTCCTCCCCATGAAGGTGAACGCAGCGGGTGTGATGCCAGTCATCTTCGCCAGCACCCTGCTGATTCTCCCGATGTTCCTCTTCAGCATCATCGCAAACGCGAGCGGCGCGGGTTGGGCTTCGGCCGCCGCCCAGATCTTCCAGAACCATCGTGGCTGGGCTTACAATCTCCTCTATGTGGTGATGATCTACGTGTTCTGCTACTTCTGGGTGGCCATCACCTTCAACCCGAAGGAGATCGCCGACAACCTGAAGGATTACGGGAGTTTCATTCCAGGATACCGACCCGGGAAGCGAACAGCCGACTATCTCGAACGGGTGCTGATGCGGATCACCTTCGTTGGGGCAGCCTTCCTGGCGGTGATCGCGATCATCCCGAACGTGATCTCGTCGGAACTGGAGATTGATCCGCGGGTGGCCAGTTTCTACGGCGGCACCGGCCTCCTGATCGTCATCAGCGTGGCCCTCGATTTGGTCCAGAAGGTCAATAGCCATCTGGTCATGCGGAATTACCCCCAGTTGACCGACGATTGATCGGTGCCGGAATGGGCGAAGCGTAGAGCCATCTTGCCCCGGGCTTTTTTCGCGTCCGGTCCCCTTGCTCCGGGACTGGTTGTGTTGGACAAAAAGCCCCATAGCAACTCCGACTGCCAGGATCGGAATTGCCGACGGAAGGGGTCGCCCGAGTCTTCTGATTGAAATGAGAACGCGATGATCCCCGATGACATACGCCAGATGAGTTGCGCCTCCTGTAGCTCAGCGGTCAGAGCGCCGGTCTTATAAGGCTTCTCGGCCGTTTGTTCGATTCCGTCGAACTCGCTCGAAATTAACCCCTATTTGGCCGCTCCGGAAGCCATCTCGGCATCGTGCAAGAACTCGGGGAAGAGAGGTTGGGGGCGTGTGGGAACGGCCTCCTTCCGAAATCCGAGCCAGAGTGTGGGGGGATGCAGAAGACGCTGGTGGCAATCAGCGGCGTCGAACGGGGGGCGAGTGGGGTTGAGGAGGGGTTGCTTCACATTACCTTGCCGGCACAGTCGTTTCCGTTTGCTGGACATGGGCACAGAGTGTCGGCCGGGAGATGCCCACCGCCGTACAAATTTCCTTGATGGTGTGTTTCCTCTGACAGTAGAGATCGACGGTCAAGGCTTGCTGCGATGGGCTGAGAGACTTGGGCTGACCGCCTTTGCTGGGTTCCTCGCCCGGGCCGCTTGCAATCCGACCCGGGTGCCGTCTCGCGAATCAGGTTGCGTTCAAACTCGGCCCGTGATGTCACCCGAGCAGGTCACCTATCGACTTCGACCCGCCGCGAGGGTAAAATGAGGCTTCGACAGCCCGCACCTGGAAACGTTCGGCGGGGGCGATTTTCGAGGGCAATTGGCCCTGCTTCACGGGATAGAAAGATGGGGCTGTCGGCGGGAGTGTCCGGATGAATGGCTGGTCGCGATGGTGCTTGGTGGCCGTCCTCTTCACGATGCAGTTCGGTATGACGTTGCGGTGTATGGCCGCCGAGGAGCCGACACGGACGTTCCCGGCCCAGAAGTGCCGTTACACCCTACCGGGACCGGACTGGAGCTGGGCCGACAAACAGATGCCGAACATGCTCTTCATGGCAGGAAACTCAAGTGGTTTTGTCGTCAATCTGACTTATGTGTCGCTTCCAAAGCCAGAACCGCTGAACGAGCAATTTGTGAAGGGGTTCGAGTCCACTTTCTACAAGGCGGCTCAGGTTACCAAGCGGGCGGGGCGGTTCGTGACGTTTCGGGGCCGTCCAGCTTATCAAGCAGACGGTCTGGCTGCCAATGGCAGAACGACCTCAACCCTGGTGATCAACGCTAATGGTACGACGTATATGTTGACGGTGATTGGTGCAGAACAACCGATCGAAACTGATCCCACATTTGAATCGATCAGGCAAGGGTTCGACTTCACCATCCCCTCGGAACAAGTCGCGACGCAGACCGCACCAGGAATCGCTGCACCGCTAACACCCGTGCCGGCAGCACCTGCGCCGGCGGAGCGAAATGCCTACCAAATGGGCCGCCTGATGGGCGGAATCGCGGCCATCTGTCTCCTGGTCGCGGGGGTGGCAGTGGTCGTCCGAGCCCTGGTGCGCAAGCCGAAACCTGTCAAGCGTCGCAACCGACGGGATGATTGACCGGGACGTCCGCTTCAGCACCGAAGATGTACGGGCAAAAATATCTGTTTGTGAGAACCATCCGGTTCCCACGGGTGTACGACACGGTTTNNCCCCGGCCACCCAGCCGCGCAAACCGTGTCGTACACCCCGTTCCCACACCCTCCCTTCAAGACCCTCCTCTTCCCAGCGCGGCTCCGGTCAATCGCTGAGGACGCCACAGGGGGCGAAGGGCAGGTTCTACCCGCAGGCGCGGGATTATCGCACAATCATTTGCTCCGTCCATAGCGTACTGGCGAAGCGATTGATCCATTCGAGTTGGTGGTCATTGGTAATGATCATGGTTTAGAAAGAGCGATTGCCTTCTCAACAATAAGGAATTCCCAGTCTTTTTTCAGCTGGTTTATGTCTGACAGTTTTAGCACTCGTTCGAAGTAACCGGCAGCGGTCCTCTCTTCTCGATCCAGGACACCATCACCGTTGCCATCGAACAACTGAAGCCGGGGTGCAGCCCACTGGTTGCCGTATTCCATTTGACGTGACCATCATCAGCACCGGAGCGGGAGGAGGTACTCTGGCCTACCACCTCGCTCCTTGATGGGGGGACTGAAGGACATGTCGCCAAGACGGGAGGCTGGCGAGAGGCTGCGAAATCTCGATTTCGCAGCGAGCAGAAGCTGTCGGTTCAGTTCACGGCCCTTCGTCCCTGGAGAACCCGCAAGACAACAACAACGGCGACAACGACCAGAAGGAGATGGATCAAACCGCCGCCGACCGGAAAAACGAACGCCCCCAGCAACCAACACAGGAGCAGTATCAGAATGATCGCTTCGAGCATGATACACGACCTCTTTTGATGTTGATGGTACCGACCCGGATCACCCCGGCCCTCACCAGCGACGGAAATAGGCCTCGAGTTTGAGACCAACGCAACCGGTGCGTTTGATTCAGTATTGCAGAATCCCAGGAGGGTGCCGGTCGGGAGATCGGGCCGAGTCGAGTCAGGAAAAGTGGAGGACCCGCTGTCAGCCGATCGGCGGGATGTCAGATCGTCACCGGTGCCAGCTACCCCTTACGCCGCCTGGCTACCGGGGAGGCGATCGTCGTGGACTAAGGGCGAGGACCCATGCGGCCGATGTTCGAACCCGCCATGTCGACGAAGGATTTCCCATACCTGGTCCCGGCCGACTCCCGCGTCAACAGCCATCAAGAACGGTGGGGTCGGCCCGCCGGAGGTTCGGGCGTAAGTCCCCGGGGAAACGACCCACAACCCCATCATTCCCCCAGCCGTGCCGAAGAATAGCAATCCGAAGATGGCGCATGTCTCCGCGAGTCCCACGGGGTCGGGGCCAAGCCCGTGTGAGAACCAGCGTTCCAAGAGTAGCCCGACCCCCCACCCGGCTGCGAGCCCCACCCCTCCCCAGAGGATCGTCGCAGCGAACCGGTGATACCTTGCGAGAAGGTCCGCCATCCGCCCCGGTCCGGCCGGGTAGAAGTACCCGATCCGTTTGTCCGTGAACCCGGAGAGACGCAACTCCAACAACGCCTCGTCCGCATCGTCTTGGTTGTGAAATCCGGCAACCACGTTCGCTCGCTCTAACTTGTCACGGCAATTTTTCATCGCCTGTCTCCGCCGCGAACATGTACTCCAGAAGGTGGCCGCCCGCGGCATCCGGCCTGCTTCCTCGTCATGCGGGGCCGAGACGGCCAGGCATCCTGGAACTGTAAGAGAGCAACTCTCACGCCAATAGTCTGGCAGACCGAGCGAGGTCTTTCTGCCGAACGAGGCCACTGCGGCAGCCCGTCTCGGCCGTTTCCACGATACCCCCCGGTTGCACAGAAAGCCTTCCGGCATCAATGTTCACGACTGTGGTTCTGGTCGAGGCTGGCGGCCTGACGTTCGGTTTACCGATCGACCTGGTTCAAGAGACGCTGAATGTGACGTCAGACTCCATTCCGCCAGCTCTGGGATCCACAGGCAGTGGCATTTCGCGGGGGCGTGATTCCGGTCAAACCGCTCGGTCAGTTGGTCGGGTTGCATCGTGTCTACTCGGTTGATCTGTCACGTCCATCACCTCGCTCCTCCCCATCAGCGCCCGTCAAAATCGCTATCCTGATGGGGATGTAATCGAGTCGATCAAGACCACGGTCACACCGGGTTGGCAAAGAACTGGGCCTTTGCCGCCTCGGGCCGGGGGTCGGCTGGAAATTGGGATCACGCAGCTCTGATCCATCGTCAGAGATGAGCCTGATGAGTATGGCATCACCCGACACCCGAGACCTTGCCCGGCGAATAATCGCCATCGAGTCAGCGCGCGACGAATCGTCCGGCGCGTCCGCCGTCGGAGCAGTGCGGGTCTGTGACCGATTACGTGCGCCGCTGGCGAGGCTGGCGGGAGTAGCGGGCTTCCGCTCTCTCTTGTCAAGGGCCGTTTCACTGGCGAAGGCGGAGATTCCATCGCTGAACTCGGTGCATGTCCGAGAAGACGGGTCGTTGGAGGGATATAACGGGGCAGGGTTCTGTCCCCCTGCGGGGCCGGGCGATGCGGGTGGGGCAGCCATTGTGGCTCACCTGCTTGGGCTGTTGGTGACGTTCATCGGCGAACCTCTGACGCGGCAGTTAGTGCGTGATGTGTGGCCCGACGCAACCACGGACGAAACAGATAGACGAGCCGGGGGACAAGCATGAGCGAGGACGACCGGGTGACGATCCGGAAGCTGCCGACTGGCGTGCCGGGCCTGGACGAGATCCTGGGTGGCGGCCTGCCCGAGTACTCGTTTAACATCATTGCCGGCGCCCCTGGGGGCGGGAAGACGACGCTCGCCCACCAGATGATGTTCGCGAACGCTACCCCGGCACACCCGGTCCTGTACTTCACTGTGTTGGGTGAGCCGGCCATCAAGATGCTCCGCTATCAGCAGCAGTTCCGGTTCTTTGACCCGGCCAAACTGAACACCGCTGTTCGGTTCATCAACCTGAGCCAGGTCGTGTTGGACAAGGATTTGAATGCGGTCCTGGAGGAGATCGTCAAGGAGGTCGAGGCGGCCAACCCCGGCCTCGTCGTGGTGGACTCGTTCCGCACGGTCGTCCGGAAGGCCGGGGGCGGAACCGGCGAGGTGGAACTCCAAGGGTTCGTCCAGCGTCTTGCCCTCCACCTGACGAGCTGGCAGGCAACCACGTTCCTGATCGGGGAATACGCCGAGGGGGAGATCCGCGACAACCCCGTCTTCACGGTCGCCGACGGACTCTTCTGGCTCTACCAGCAGGTCGAGCGGAACTCCATCGTGCGAAAGATGCAGGTCATGAAACTGCGGGGTCAGGCGTCCGTCCCGGGCCTGCACACGTTCCGTATCACCGCCGATGGGGTGCAGGCGTTTCCCCGCACCTTCGGCCTTACCGGACGGACGGAGAAGGCCCGCAAACGGCGGCGACTCCCGTGGGGGATCCCCGAACTGGATACGATGCTCAGTGGCGGTATCCCCGAGGGCGACAGCTTGCTGATCGCCGGGCCGTCGGGGGCTGGGAAGTCAGTCTTCGCGACCCAGTTTATCGCCGAGGGCCTCCGCCGCGGGGAGTCGGGGATCGTAGCCATCTTTGAAGAGCGCCCGGAGGAGTACGCGGTGCGGGCCGCCGAACTCGGAATGGATTTCGAGACGCCTCAACACGATGGCAGGTTGAACATTATCTATCTCCGGCCCCTCGACCTGTCGGTCGACGAGACGATGCGGGAAATCCTCGACGCGGTGCAGCGGAGGGGCGCGAAGCGGGTGGTGATCGACTCGCTGGCCGGGTTCGAGATGGCCCTGGCCCCCAGCTTTCGCACCGACTTCCGCGAGTCGCTCTACCGGATGATCGGGGCACTGACGCGGACTGGGGTCACGATCGTGACCACTGTCGAGGTGACCGAGACCTTCACCGAGCTGGCGTTGAGCCCATACTCCATTTCGTTCTTGAGCGACGACATTATCCGGCTGCGGTACGTGGAGATCGACGGCCAACTCCGCAAGGTGCTGATGGTCGTCAAGATGCGGGCGGGTGCCCACAGCAATGACATCCGCGAGTACGAAGTCACCTCGGAGGGGATACGAATCGGCGGACGGCTGACAGGCTATCACGGCCTCATCACCGGGGTTCCCGAACTGCTTGACCCCAGGGTCCGGGGCCGCGAAGAGGCTCCCGGTACGCCGGACCGAAAAGAATAGGGGTGGGCCATGAGTGCGGAACGCGATGCCATCGCTGCTGATCATGCGCCCGATATTCAGCGACTCTGCCGGTACATGTCCGAGCGGTCGCCCCAGCCGATGGTCGCCGTCGATGGAGCGACGCACGTCGTGTCTTATCTCAACCCCGCCTTCGCCCGCCTCGTCGGGAGAGAGAGGAAGGATCTTATCGGCCGCCCGTTCGCCGAAGCCGTACCGGAGGGGGACGAGAACGGATGCCTCACGCTCCTCGACCGGGTCTTCCGCACCGGGAGACCCGAGAACCTGGCCGAGCAGGAACACCGCCAATCGCAGTCTCGACCCGTTTACTGGTCGTACGCGGTGTGGGCGATCCTCGGTCCGGACGAACGGCCTGCGGGCGTCATGATCCAGGTGACGGACGCGACGGAGATCACAGTTTACCGCCAGCAGGCGATGGCGATGAACGAGGCACTCATGATCTCCGCGACTCGGCAGCACGAACTCACGGAAATGGCAGAGTCGCTCAGCGTGCGACTGCGGGAGGCCCACGACCGACTGGAGGTGCGCGTGGCCGAGCGGACCGCCGAACTGGCCGCGGCGAACGCCTCGCTGAGGGCCGAGATCGGGACTCGGGAGGCGGCCGAGGCAGACCGCCGGGAGCTGCTCCAGCGGCTGGGGACCGCCCAGGAGGACGAGCGCAGCCGCATTGCCCGGGATCTGCACGACCAGATGGGGCAGCTCCTCGTGGCCCTCGGCCTCGGGCTGAAGGCGCTCGAAGACACGACTCCCGACCCGTCGCCCACCCGGCCCCACCTGGCCCGGCTTCGGGATCTCACCGACTTGATAAGCCGCGAGTGCCACCAACTCGCAGTGATACTCCGTCCCACGGCCCTGGACGACCTGGGCCTCCAGACGGCCCTGGCGAATGACATTGAGAGGTGGTCCGAGAGGTCGGCGGTCGAGGTCGATTTCCACGCCTCCGGGTTGGACGACGAGCGCCTCCCGGCCCCAGTCGAGACAGCCCTGTACCGGGTGGTCCAGGAGGCCCTGACGAACGTCTTCAAGCATGCGAGTGCCCGACGGGTGAGCGTGATCCTCCAGCGCTCCCAGGGTTCCGTCTCCGCCATCGTCGAGGACGACGGGGCCGGGTTCGCCACCGAGTCGGTGATGGCCTCGGCGGGGGACGGGGGGCACCTGGGCCTGCTCGGGATGCGGGAGCGGGTGGCCTTGGTCGGCGGGACGCTGACAATCGAATCCGTCCCCGGCAGGGGGACGACAGTCTTCGCCCGCGTTCCGCTAGATCCTGCTGACCTCGTGCCGCGATTGTGAGCTAGTCAACAAATAGAACTTATATTTGTCTGTTAGTTAACTGCGACCTGCCTTGTTCACCTGGAGAGGAAACTCGTCTCGGGGGGCGAAACAGAATTGGGCCAGGGCAGGCGTCAGCGGTCACGCAAGCTGAAAATTGGGGGCGACCTTCAGGGGGAGCCGATTTTCTGCTTGCGGGATGCGCGGGCTTGATTCAGAACCCGGTCAGAAAGGCCGTCTGGATGCCGCTTGAGTTATAAAGGAAAGATGACTGCACTTCGGCACGCATATTGCATGAGATTACCCGTCTTCGATCAACTGGATCGGGACTGGATCAATCTCATGGAGGCCCAAGTCATGGTCACAGCTACAGTCAAAGCAACGACGGTCGGCGTGTTCGCAACCCACGAGGCGGCGGACCGAGCCATTGCAGACCTGAAGAAGGCTGGGTATCGTGACGACCAGATCGGCCTGGTCGGCAAGAACGCCAAGGGCAAGACAGTGAAGACAGATGGGGGAGGTCACACTCACGCCGGTGAAGGCGCGGCGATCGGGGCGGTGGCCGGAGGGAGTGCGTTGGCCCTGGGGTCGCTGGCTGTGTCATTCGGGGTGATACCGGTGATCGGCCCGATCCTCGCCGTTGGCCCCCTGGCGGCGGCGCTGATCAGCGCGGCGGGTGGTGCGGCAGTTGCCGGTATTACCGGAGCGTTGATCGGGTGGGGAATCCCGGAAGAGGACGCCAAGTATTACGAGGACGAAGTGAAGGCTGGGCGGTATCTGGTGACCGTAGACCGCGGCGACAGGGAGGATGACGTTCTTGTGTTCTTCACCCGACATGGTGGTTACGACCGGCACACTACTCCGGTCTTGTGAAGACGAGAACCGAAGCTGTTTCAAATCGCGAGCCGGGCTTCCCCGGCTCGTGGCATTTACTGGACACTGGCGAAAAACGC
>PLDW01000190.1 GCA_003136315.1 Gemmataceae bacterium
GACTCAACCCCGGCCACCCGTCCGGGAGCGCGCGGCCCCCGCCCGCTTATTTACCTGCTTCGGCCTCGTCCGACCCAAGAACCTTGAGGACCGAACTCTTGAGAACCTTTAATTTGCTCTCGTCCGAGCGCAGCGTGATCTCGTCTTCCGTCTCTTTCACCGAAACCACTGTGCCAATGATCCCGGATGTGGTTACCACCTTGGTGCCCCGCTTGATCGCGGCCAACATCGCTGCTTGTTCCTTCTTCTGCCGGCGACCTGCGGGGAGAAGCACGACCACATAGAAAAGCGCAAAGATGGCGAGCAGGAAGAACATCTGCGGGCCGAGGAACGGACTTTGGCCCGCGCCTGCACCCCCGGCTGGCGCTGGATCCTGTGCGAACAGCACCTCGATCATCATCCGCACCCGCTTGTTAACTCCACCCCCAGGCTCGCGCCCAGGGCTCGCCACGACTCACCCACCCGGTTCGGCAGAATCGGAAAATTCATCCTAGGAAGCACTGTCCCAGCGGGCAAGCCGCTCGGCCCGGAAGGTGGCGAACAGACCGGCCCTGATCGCCTCTCGGGCACCGGCCATCAGCCGCAGGTAGAACGAGAGGTTGTGCAGGCTCAGGAGAGTCGGCCCCAGCATCTCGTCTGCCGCGAACAGGTGGTGGAGGTATCCGCGGGAGAATGTCGTGCAACAATAACAGGGGCAACCGGACTCGACCGGGGCCGGATCTCGCCGGTGGATCGCGTTTCGCAGCCGCAGCGGCCCGGCGTCGGTGAACGCCAGGGCGTTGCGACCATTGCGGGTCGGCATGACGCAGTCGAACATGTCGATCCCAGCCGCGACCCCAGCGAGGAGGTCTTCCGGTCGCCCGACCCCCATCAAGTAACGGGGTTTATGGTCGGGGAGGAGTCCAGCGCAGGTCGGGAGGGCCGCGTGCATCGCTGGCGGCCCTTCACCGACGCTGAATCCGCCCAGAGCGTATCCGGGGAAATCCATTTCGACCAGTTCCCGTGTACACTCCGATCGCAAATCGAGGTTCGTACCACCCTGGACGATGGCGAACAGAGCCTGATCCGCGCGGGTGTGGTGTCTCTTGCAGCGCTCGGCCCAGAGGATCGATCGAGCAACGGCGGCCCGGATCACGTCTGGGCCTGCGTCCGCGGGTGGGCACTGGTCGAGTACCATCGCGATGTCGGAGCCGAGGTTCTGCTGGATCTCGACAGCGCGTTCGGGGGTCAGTTCGAGCGGCGAGCCATCAATGTGCGACCGGAATGAGGCACCGTGGTCATTGATCTTGACCTGGGTAGCGAGGCTGAAGACCTGGAACCCCCCTGAATCGGTCAGGATCGGCCTGTCCCAGCCCATGAAGCGATGGAGCCCGCCGAGTTCCGCGATGAGTTCGTCACCGGGACGCAGCGTGAGGTGGTAAGTGTTGCCGAGGAGGATCTGCGCGCTGACGCTCCGAAGCATGTCCGGGGTCAACCCCTTGACCGTCGCCTGGGTTCCCACGGGCATGAACACGGGGGTCTCGACCGACCCATGCGGGGTGGTGAGAAGGCCCGCACGGGCCTGTTGATCGCGATCAAGGACAGTGAAAGTGATGGACATTGAGAACTGCGACGGGATCGGGGAGTACCCTGCTTCAAGTCATAGCGCTGAGAGTCTGTCCCGGAAGGTTGTGGCGGCACGTTTCCAACGTGCCGGATGGGTAGCTCCGAACTGCTTCGATCAGCGCTAACGTCGACAAATTGGCACGTTACAAACGTGCCACCACACCCCTATGGGACAGACTCTGAGTCGGGAAGACGATCGGCAGGGAGAAGCTGGTTCCGATTAGAGTCGCCAGGGGGGAGGTTTTTTGGGTGTCACTGGTCGGGCTCGGATCGTTCCCCATTTCGACCGCAGGCCGACCCCAGTGGGGTCGCAGCGATTAGCCGGGGGTTGAGCGCAGCGACACCCCCGGCGGCCGAACGCGAACGACCGGGGGCACCACTGCTGGTGGACACGCCTCGGTCGAGCGCGGGCGAGTTTGCCGTGGTCATGTCGTTGGTGTGCTCGCCTACGCCGCCGGGGTCGGGCTCCTTCTGGCGTTCCGCGTTCCGCACTCCCCGTTCCGCGTTCTCTTCGACTCGGCCTGCGATCAATCGCCCCGTAGCTTGAGGTTGTACTGAGCGAGTTTCTCCCGGACCTCGGTGAGCGAGGTCATCCCGAAATTCTTGGCCTCAAGAAGTTCGTCAGCGGTTCGCTGGCAGAGGTCTCCGAGGGTGCCGAGGTTGAGGCGGTTCATGCACTTGCGGGCACGAACCGAGAGGTTCAGGTCACTCACCGGCTTGCTCAGTACGGCCTGCTCTTCGGGGCTCAGGTTTTGTTGAGGACGGTAGCGGAACTCGTACTGCTGGCCCTGTTCGAGCGATTGCCCGATCCGCAATCCCTTGGCGATCATAATCGCCTTGATCTCCTCCAGAGACGTCTCGCCGAAGTTCTTGCTGGCGAGGAGTTGGGCTTCGGTCACCCGCGTCAGGTCGCCGAGAGTGCGGATGCCCATCCGCTTCAGGCAGTTCCGGCTTCGCACCGACAGCTCGAAGTCGGTGATCGGGATCTCCATCACCTGTCGGTGGATGATGCTGATCTGCTCTTCCTCCGGGCTGTAATACATCGACAACGACGCTTCAGCATCCTTGACGAAGAGCTTCGCCCGCTCGTCTGTTGGGTCGGTTTTGTTGAGCCGACGGTAGCACTCGGCGGCCTTGTCGTACTGCTCGTTATCCTCATACAGGACTCCGAGGTTGTACAGCACCCCGCGGCCAATCGGTGGGTACTTCAGGCAGCGCTCGTAATACGAAATGGCCTCGTGGTCGTTCCCCTGGAGGTCGTTGAGGAAGCCGAGCCGGAAGAGTGCACCCGCGTGCCGGGGTTCGAGTTCTGTCGCTCGCTCGTAGTGCTTTGCAGCGCGGGGCGAGTCTCCCTCGGCCTCGGCCACTCCGCCCTCCTGGTAGTAGTACTCGGCGTTGTGAGCGGCGGCGTCCTTGAGTCTGGTGAGGATCGTCTTCGCATCGCCGATCTGACCCTGGAGTCGGAGCACTCCGGCCCGCTGGAGTTGGACCTGTTGGGCCGAATACCCTGTTTTCTCGGCCTTCTCGAACGAGGCCAGGGCTTCGGCGTACTCGTGCCGGTTGACATTCGCTTGGCCGAGATAGAACGCAGCGAGTGGGCCGTCCGATTTCTGGAGGTGATCGACGGCCGAGGCCATATGCCCGAGGAAGAAGTGGGAGATCCCCAGTTTCAGGTGGATCTTCTTCTGCTGGGGGACGGCGGCGACCGCAAGCCGCTTGTTCAGGATGTCGATAATCTCACGTAGGTGGCGGATCTGCGGCCCACCCTGGGCCAGCCCCTCGCGGAGTTTCGACACCATCCCGCCTTCAAAATCCTCGCGCTCGACCAACAGCGCGCGCAGGTCGATCAACGTTTCCGTCACGGCGAAACCCCACTGGCTGATGTGGCTGGACCTTGCCGCGCGTCGGCAGAGCGCGCGAGAACCGGCCGGCAACGTGCGTGCCGAAGAGTGGGAATATACCGGACGACCGGGTGGATTGGCAAGGGCTGGTGGCATCAAGCCACTCCAGAACGGGAGATCCGTTGGTGAATGTCGAGATGAGGTTCCAGTCGGTCGAGGGGATTGGCGAGAGTCTGCCATTGCTGGGGAGCCGACACGCGTGGACCCTCACCACAGCGGCGGTCCTGACCTTGTCACCCGAACTGCCCGACCATTTTGCTTGCACCGCGATCTTCGACACAGCATGATAAACATCTATCCCACCCCCGAGTCAGCTCGCCGGGTCGATTCCTGCGTCGCTCCGGAGATCCTCCCATGCTCCGCGTTCTGGGTAGTCCGAAGCGGCTTTGTAACGGGTCCACCCGACGGGATTTCCTGTGGTCGGGAGGACTTGGGACTCTCGGCCTCACCTTGCCCGGTGCCCTCCGGAACCAACCCGCGCAGGCGTCGACGCCCACTGCCAGCGCGACCGACAGGCATTTCGGACAGGCGAAAGCGTGCATCCTGTTATTCCTGTACGGCTCTCCAAGCCAGCTCGAACTCGCGGACATGAAGCCGGACGCTCCGGAAGAGATCCGAGGCGAGTTGAAACCGATCCGGTCGACGCTTCCCGGGTGTGATGTCTGTGAACTCCTCCCCCACACTTCCCGAGTGATGCACAACGTCACGGTCGTGCGTTCGTTGACTCATAAATATCCGATTCATGGAGTCGCATATGCCACCACGGGGGTTCCAGAGATCGATGTCCCGATGGAACTGAACCCGCACGATGGTCGGCACTGGCCGTTCATCGGGTCGGTGGTGTCGTACCTGGAGAGGCGGAAGGACGTGGCCGCGGCCAGGAAGCCCGTCCCGGACAACATCGCCCTGCCGTGGCCGTTCAGTAGCCGGCGGACCGGAGAGGTCCACCGAGCTGGTCCCTACGCAGCGTACCTCGGGAACGCCTACAACCCGCACTACGCCACGTTTCAGGGAAAGGCCACGGGGAAGATCACGAAGACACTGACCGACACAACCCAGGAATTCGATGAGCCCTACGTCGGGATCTCGCCGGACAGTTGGTTCGCCCTCGGCGGGGAATCGCCCGCCGACCTGACGCTCGATCGGTTGAACCGTCGGCAGTCGCTACTCGACCAGTTCGAGGCCGCCCGGCGGGGACGTGGCGAACTGACTGCGGCTGACGAGTATCGAGAGACGGCATTCGCGCTGATTGGCTCGGAGAAGCTTCGGCAGGCGCTGGATGTCCGGCGAGAGCCGGCCCGGACCCGGGAGAACTACGGCCACACGGTCTTCGGGCAGGGCTGCCTGGCGGCTCGCCGACTGGTCGAGGCCGGTTCCCGGTTCGTGACGGTCTTCTGGGACGAGTTCGGGCTGGCCGGGTCGGGCTGGGACACTCACTGGGAGCACTATCCGCGATTGCGAAACGAGTTGATGCCTGGGTTCGACCGAGGGTTCTCGGGGCTGGTGTCGGATCTCGACCAGCGGGGAATGCTCGACGACACTCTGGTGGTGGTGCTCAGCGAGCACGGGCGAACGCCGAAGATCAGCAAGGGGCGCGGAGGTGGTCGGGACCACTGGTCGCAGGCGTACTCGGCCCTGTTCGCCGGGGGCGGGGTTGCACGAGGCAAGGTCGTCGGCAAAACAGACAGCATCGGTGGCACGGTGGCCGACCGACCGGTGTCGCCGAAGGACATCCTCGCGACCACCTACCACCTGCTGGGCTACGACCTGGAAACCACACTGACCGACCGGACCACCCGCCCCGTCCCGCTCGTCCCAAATGGGCAAGTGGTGCGGGAGTTACTGGGGTGAGGTCAGAGCGCTGGGAGGGAGGAGGGGTTCCTCGAACCGGAACTGGCTTGCCCGGAGATATTCTTCTTCCCGTTCGACAGCGATCCAGCGGCGACCGAGCCGCTCAGCGACAGCACCGGAGGTATTCGAGCCGGCAAACGGGTCGAGAACAAGATCGTCATTGTCAGTGATCAGTTTGATAAAAAACTCCGGAAGTGCTGCCGGGAACCGCGCCGGGTGAATTTTGATGCCTGCGGCTTTGCACCGCTCCGTGTAGACGTCGTTGGCGGAGTTGTTGCCGAATCGGAGCAGGTCGTCAGGTGTTTCATCCTCGATCAGATTCGGCGGGATCGAGCCACCCGGAGAGACCTTACTAAAACTCGGCTTGATATTGTGCCCGGAGGGCCGAGTGGTCTTCTGGAGGCCTTTTTGGTTCAATCGCTCCATGTCTTTGCTGTAGGGTCGGAGTACACCGCGGTTGTTCGCCTTGGGCCACGGGGTCTTGGACAGCCACCAGACATATTCGACGGCATCCTTGACCCGAATCCGACGCACGGTGACCCATTCGGCCGGCATCGGCATTTTCGCAGGGTTGTACCAGAAACACTCCTGAGCCAAGTGGAAGCCGACCTCTTCGACGAGTGCGACGAGCAGTTTAAAGTGATAGAGTGAACGGGTGGGCAAGCCGGGGTTGTAGCTCCCGCCGATGTTCAGGACCAAGCTGCCATCGTCCGTCAGGACACGGAAAATCTGCTTTGCAAAGGGGAGGAACCAACCGACGTAGTCTTGCTTGTCGGCGTTTCCGTATTCCTTCTTGAAATGCAGTGCGTACGGTGGAGACGTGACGACTGCATTGACTGTGCCATCGGGGATGCCGCTCATGACACGGCAAGAATCGGCGAGGTAGGCATCGCCCAGGACTGTGCCGTAATAGGGGGCAAACCCTGGGATTAGGGGTTTCGACCGCCCGTCATGCCCGAAGGGAATCGACGGTTGCCGGACAGCCGAATCCGCACGACTCATACGCGTGACCTACCTGAGTTTTCGAGCCTTGATGGGTGGAATATACACCTGGCCACCGTCGAAGTCCAGGAGAATAGGTTGACATCGTCAACCAATTTTCCCGAGGAGCCTTTTTCGCCCTCGGACTGGATCTCCCAAGCTGAAGCTGCGAAGCTCCGTGGGGTATCGCGGCAGGCAATTGCCAAGCTCGTCCGGAGCGGACGCCTGACGAGTTTCGTGATCGGAGGGCACATCTTGGTGCGCCGGGCCGACATCCTTGCATTCCAACCTCGGCCCGCGGGACGGCCCAGATCGAGTCCAGGCGAATGAACGACATTCAACAGATTCGACAGATGCTCGCCTCGTGCAGCAAGGCGGAGCGGCGAGAAGTGTTCGAGCACCTTCGCAATGAGTTCGGAATCCACCCGCTGGAGCAGACATTGCACGCCCGGGCCGAGGTGATTTTGGAGGCGATCCATCGGGCTGGCGAGTTGACACGTCGGATGATCCGCGGCGTCATCGCTGGCGCGGCGTTTGATGTCGAGGTTGCGGACCGGTTGACCGGTTGGTCGAAACTGCCCCTCGCTGGCGACCCGCCCTACGATTGCCACTTGCGGGACCAGTCCGGCGAGGTGAAAGTCCAGGTCAAGCTCCAGAGGAGCAAGGGCGGACAACCGATGAGGGGAGGGAGCGCGGGAAAGGCCAATTCATTCGCCGATAGCATGTATGTTGTCGAAACCCAGAAAACTCGGGCAGGTACAAAGAAGATCACAAGCAGTAGTACCCGACCTTACCGTTTTGGTGAATTCGACATCCTCGCTGTCGCCATGTATCCATCGACACAGCGCTGGGATGCTTTCGTATACACCGTCGCCGCCTGGCTTCTGCCGAACCCGTTGGACCCCTCACTCATTCGGAAATACCAGCCGGTCTCAGGTTTGCCGAACGACGACTGGACAGACGACTTCGCCACCGTTGTGGGTTGGGTCCGATCCGGAGTGACGAAAACGGTTCGCACGCAATGATCCCAGTCAGCACCAGAGGAGGGGGCTGACAGTCAACGCCGCCAGCCTGTGCCATCTCGACACGGCAGCCCTGCAACTGCTCGTCGCGGCCAGTACCGCAGTTGGTTCGACGGAGCAGCCATTCCGGTTAGTCGATGTGGCACCTACCATCGCCGACACCATCCGCCTGGCAGGGTTAGGCGAGTTGCTTTCCGACAACTTGGGTGAGACGACTGTCAGCAAACCGGTGGTATCGCTGCGCTCAACCACTGGCTAATGGCTTCGACCCCTCCGGGTCATTTCGACCGAATTATGCTGTCTACGCCCCCTGAATTGCCGGCCGCTGGTGGTGTCGAGTCGTCCGACAACTCGAAGTCGAGGAGGGGTTCGTCGGCCAACCGCGTGGCGATCCGAATAGTGAACGTACTTCCGCGGCCGAGTTCGCTCCGGAGTATTACTTCCCCACCCAGTAACTTCGATAACTCCCGGACAATCGACAGGCCCAGCCCGGTCCCCCCCTGCTCGCGGGTCATTGGGTTCGCTGCCTGGCGGAATTTCTCGAATACCAGATCCTGCTCTTCTGGAGCGATCCCCACTCCGGTGTCGGAGACCGTGAACATAAGGTCATTTCCATCGCCCGTCGCTTTGAGTGTCACACGCCCGCCCTCGGGGGTGAACTTGACCGCGTTCGACAGCAGATTGGTCAGGATCTGGTGGAGTTTCCCGGCATCCTGACGCGCTGTCAGTGTGGCGGGTGCCACCTGGACCTTCAAGTCGATGTTCTTCTTTTCGGCCTGCTGGCGGAACATGGCCGCGGCGTATTCGCACACGTCCGGGATGGCGAGCGGTTCCGGGTGCAGCCGCATCTTCCCGGCTTCCATCTTGGCGAGTTCGAGAATGTCGTTGATCAGAGCCAGCAGTTGCTTCCCGCTGGTCATGATGTTTCCAGCGTAGCGGTGTTGCTTGTCGGAGAGGTTCTCGGCCGCCAGTAGCACCTCGCTGAACCCGATGATGCTGTTCAGAGGGGTCCGCAGTTCGTGGCTCATGGTGGCCAGGAACCCCCCCTTGAGCCGGTTACTTTCGTACAGCGCCATGTTCACCCGGGCGAGTTCGTCCACCTTTCGGTCCAGGTCGGCGATCAGTTTCTTGTTCCGATCCTGAATGTTCGTCAGGTTCCGGAGCATCCGGTTGAAGGCGTGCGACAAATCCTCAAATTCGTCCCCAGTCTGGATTTCGCTGCGGATATTCAGTTCACCGGCTGCGATGGCTTCGGACACCTCCTTGAGGTGCTTGACCGGTTTCACGATCACGTAACGAATGATCAGATAGCTGCCGGCGATGATGAGCAGCGAGGTCCCGATCGCGAACGAGATGAGCAGCGCCCGGTTGGTGTGGAACCCCTCCTCAATGACCTGGGTGGAGAGCCGGATCCGGACGACGGCCATGAGGTCGTTCGGCTTTAGCTCGGGCCGGACCTTGTCGGCTCCGACCTTGTTCGGGTCGCGATGGCAGTCTATGCATGACTCCCCGGCTCGGATCGCCCCGTAGTAGTAGAAGGCATTCTCCTTTGGAGCCTGGCGGGACACCTCGTCCTTCCGCGAGTCGTCGAGGAATTTGAACAGGGGGTTCAGGTCGTCCGGGGCGGGTTGGAAGTCCGGATCCTGGGAGAGCGGTTTGATCAGTTTGTAGTTGTATCCTTTCAACTGGGCTGGCCAGTGGGTTTCGGTCAGAGTTTGGAAGTCGTTCACCGCGCGGAGTTGATCCCCCTTCACATGGAGGCGTGCAACGATGTGCGACAGTAAGGCCCGGCCGGTGGTCTCCAGTTGCCCGTACGCCAGCCCTTCGGTCTGGTGGGCGTAGACCCAGAAGCTCCCGGTCATCAGGACCAGAACCCCGGCCCCGAGAAGCCAGCGGCACTTCCGCTCCAGGCTGGTTTCTCCGAGCAGTCGCTTGAAGGCGCGATAGGACATTTCTGGGTTGAGGGGTCAGAGTTGAGGGGTCAGTATCCGACAGAAGAGAGGCTGGATCGATCAACTCGGGCCGGCTCTTGGATGGGCAGTATGGCGTGGCTTGCCTGATCCCTGACACGACGGGCAAAAGTGTGACGCCCGGCCCGACAGGCGGATGCATTTGATCGCTTCGCCACAGGTCGGGCATGGCTGGCCGGTCCGGCCGTACACCCGGAACTCGGCCTGAAAGCCACCGCGTAGCCCAGACCCGCCGATGTAGTCCCGGATGGTCGAACCGCGTTGATCAATGGCCTGAGTCAGAACGGCCTCAACCGACTCCAAAAGGCGGTCGGCATCGGCGCTGGTGAGCGACTTCCCTCGTCGTTGGGGGTGCAATCCTGCCCGGAAGCACGCCTCATCGGCGTAAATGTTTCCAACCCCAGAGACGACCCCCTGGTCGAGCAGAACCGCCTTGAGCGTGCGGGACGTGCCACGGACGGCCTTGCGAAAGTACGCAGGGTCGAGCCCGAACGGCTCTGGCCCGAGGCCGTTGTGATTGAAGAATGCTTCCACCGCAGCCTCGTCCGGGTGGAGGGTGACGCTCCCGAACCGGCGGATGTCGCGAAAACGGAGTTCCGCCCCTCCGTCGAGTGCGAAGACCACATGCAGATGATCCGGCGTCGGATCCGTCACTGGAACCGCGGTGAACTGACCGGTCATTCCCAGGTGGACGATCAACCGGGGTGCGGGCGGAACCTCTCCCTGAATAGATGCTTGCGCTGCCCGGGAGGGCGAGGCTCCTGCCGAGCCGTGCAGGCTGTGCGGCTCGGCAGGAGCCTCGCCCTCCCGGGCGGTTCGGCTCTTCGACCGCTTCCTCTCAACGGCTGGAGCGAGTAAATCCACGACGATCCACTTCCCGCGGCGACGAATCCCCTCGATCCGCAGTCCTGCGACGGCCGCGCTCCACTCTGTTTGCCACGGTTTGCGAAGCGTCTTCGACCCATGTCGAACCACCTGGATCGTGCGGCCAACGACAAGTGGTCGCAGATCCCGGACAACGGTTTCCACTTCGGGCAGTTCAGGCATCGGATCCTCCACACGGCCTGTGGCAGAATCTTACCAACACTCCCGACCCGATCCTACCCGAGCCACGTCCTGGGCTTTGGCAAATGACTTGTCGCCCCCACAGGGGGGTGGATAATAGGGGGGCGATCGGGAAATCCTTTCCAAGTTACGGGTTGGTGCTCGCCACTGGGCCGTAACGAGTCAGGGACGGGCTGACCCAAGGAGGAGACAAGGAAAGGAGTTATGTCAAATCATCCCCGCCCCGTGTAGACCTCGCCTCGTTACTTCTACTGTAGTTGATGCCAAAATGGCAGTCATAAAACCCCAGGGAATCAAGGGAAGCCCTTGGGTGGCCCGGCAGGAAACGCCTGGGTTCGATCGGATCGGCTACAGTAGAATTACACGCCTGTTACCCCTTTTCAGACTCAGTCGGGTATAGTTATTACCGCGTCAAGGGGTCAGTGGTTACAGAAGGAGTTCATCATGCGCAAGTCCTGGCTGGTGGTCGTTGCTACGGGCTGTGTCGTCGCAGGGGCGTTACGAAATTCAGAAGGACAGCAGCCGAAGACCGAGACAACGAAGAAGATCGTCCCGGTCATTGCCCTCAAGCCGGGCGAAACGAAGGAGTTATTGATGTGCGCCCCTTGCACGCTCTTCACCCGCGGCGGCGGCCTCATCATCCAGGCGATGGGCGAGTCAGCGGAGAAGCAAGAGCGGACAGTGTGGAAGAAAGAGGGCGTGACGGTTCAGGTTCCCGCGATGGGCGACGCCTTCACGGCGTCCAATGCACCCGTGTACAAGCCGCTGTCGGACAAGGGGCTGAGCACGTTCGTGGTGACGGTGACTGCGGCTAAAGACGCCAAGCCACGGCTGATTGAAATGCACCTTGCGGACCAGACGTGCAGCGGGACATGTGAGACGGATTTCCGAGTGCTCGTAGTCGCACCATGAGGACGGAACTCAGTACGTGTCGATTCGCAGTGCGGTGGCGTTGCTACAAAATGAGACACCGTGGCGCAAGCCGGGCCTGAGAATCCGTCTGTGAGCAAACCCAGCAACGACCCCTTGCCCTGGAGACCGCCGATGGTCGCTCGATTCACCGCCTTGGCCCTCGTGATCTTGGTCTATCCCCTGACCGCCGCCGCCGATGATCGGGACGAAGTCATTCGCCCTGGCGTGTACCACGGCGTGTGGCACACCGACAAAGTGAAAATCATCATCGAGGAGGTTGATCGCGATGGGACGTTCTCCGGGCAACTCAAGTTCGACAAGGAGTCACGGTTCCCAGATTTCCGGTGCGACTTCACTGGCAAAATCGGCAAGGATGAATCGATCACCATCACGCGGTCGGATTGTGCTCAAACAGCCGAGACGAAGCATCCGAAGCGGGAAGGTCGCACGCTAATCTGGAAGGGTGAGGTCAGCGGGGAATATCTGGATCAGCCGTACTCGTTCGAGCTTTGTATCCCCTTGGGCCGCTGAACGAGCTTCACTCCTCCCCGGCGTCCTGCCGGGGCATCGTCACATCGTTGCAATGACCTGATCCTCATTGTCAGATAGGAGCAGCAATACTTGCTGGCACTATCCCGGCCAGGTAGACTCACAGACATCATGCGACATCGGGAGAAGGCGATGGCCACTTTCCGTTCGGCCTTTTTCCCGATCTGGAGGGTGACGACAGAGTGGTCCTCCGGGATCGCTGTCATTATCCTCTGTGTGATGGGTGTAATGGGCGGCGCGATTCCTCTCCTGCTCCATCTCCTTGTGCTGGCGCTGTCTGCCACTCTGGGCAGTGTCTTGGTCATGCTCGCAAACGCCTACTACTCCGTTGATCTGACTGACGAAGGGCTTCTTTGCTACGATGCGTACGGCCTCTACCGATTGGCCCAATGGAATGCAATCACCGGGGTTAGACCTGTGAACTTCCTGGGGTTGCGGTATCTGCGCGTGTACTCAACGGACACAACACGTCCGCGATGGCTCCCCCTGTTCCTCTCCGACATGCCGAGGTTCGCGGATACAGCCTTCACTCTTGCTGGCCCAGAAAACCCCCTCGTGCAGGCGTTGCCCCGGTGATTCTTCTTCTTGTCATAATCTTCAGAATCAGATTGCACTTACTAAAACCTCAACTGATGAGTCCTGAGCCACGGCCAAAAGACTCCCTACCCGCCGGGGAGCAGGAAAGTCAATGGCTGGGAGCTACAACCCCAACCGGAGCCGTCCCTCGCTTAGTCAGGGCGGCGGGAGAAAATCGACCAGCGAGATCGGGTGTCACGGGCGGCTTGTCCGCCCGTNNACGGGCGGACAAGCCGCCCGTGATACTTACAATCGCGGACAAGCCGCCCGTGGCACCACCAACGTGGTTGGTCAGTTCCGGCCGTCTCCCCTTAAGCCCTGGGAACCGGGCGGCACCAACCTGCTCTATCTATCCATCCACCATGATGCACCCGTCGAGGTGCTCTCCCCGGACGACCGCCGGAAAGACGTTCGCGCGAAAATCAAAGAGTACCTGTTCTACGGGGTCAAGCTCGTCTGGCTGGTCGACCCCGAGACCCGAATCGTGACGGTGTACCGGGAATCCCCTCGGGGCGTCGAACTCGACGAGGACGATTTGCTGGATTGTGGCGAGATCCTGCCTGGGTTCACGTGCAAGGTGTCCGACCTGTTCGGGTGAGTTCAACGGATCGGCCTGGACAAAACCCGGGCGCCACCTCTACACTCCCCTCCAACCGGATCGCCCCGCCCCGACGCAAGGATGCGATACGGGTCCATGAAACTCGTCCACCTGACCTCCAGCACGTTTTTCGGCGGCCCCGAGCGGCAAATGCTTGGGCTCGCACGGACCCTCCCCGACTCGATCCAAACCACATTCGTGAGCTTCCCCGAAGGCGGCCGGTCGGACGCCTTTCTCGACGAAGTCCGTCGTCACGGATTCGATGCCCTCGGGCTGACCCGCGACTTTCCCCGACTGGTCGCCACCGCGCAGGAACTGGTTGCGGTCCTCCGGGGAGTCGGCGCTGACCTCGTCCTTTGCCACGGGTACAAGGCCAACATCCTGGGCCGGGTGGCTGCCCGCCGAGTCGGAATGCCAGCCGTCGCCGTGTCACGCGGATGGACCGGGGAGAACCGCAAGGTCCGGGCCTACGAGTGGCTCGACCGCAGGCACCTGCGGCTCATGGACCACGTCGTCTGTGTCTCGGACGGACAGGCCGAAAAAGTCCGCCGGTGGTGCCGCGTTCCCGAGGGTCGGATCTCGGTCATCCGTAACTCGGCCCGTTTGCAAGCCTTCACCGCGCCCAACCCGGACGCTCGCCAGAAGTTGCTCGGCCTGTTCCCGTCTGGCCAAGCCGTGTCACGGGTGGTCCTCGCGGCCGGGCGGTTGAGCCCCGAAAAGGGGTTCACGGTGCTCCTGGAGGCGGCCGATGCGATCCTCCGGGCCGACCCGGCCGCGGGGGTCGTGCTGTTTGGGGAAGGGGTGCTCCGGGCCAAGCTTACATGCCGCATCATGGAACTCGGGTGGTCCGACCGGTTCATCATGCCTGGCTTCCGGACCGATCTCGACGCCCTCATTGGTGCGGCTGATGTCGTGGTTCTCCCCTCCTTTACCGAGGGTCTGCCGAATGTCGCACTGGAAGCCAGCGCTGCCGGGGTGCCGGTCGTCGCGACAGCCGTTGGCGGAACGCCGGAGGTGATTGCGGACGGAGAGTCCGGCTACCTCGTCGCGCCGGGTCAACCTGGAGACCTCGCCGCGCGAGTGTCTGAACTTCTCGGCGATTCGGACGTCCGCCGACAGATGGGTGCAGCGGGTCGTACGCGAATGCAGGCTCTGTTCACGTTTGATGCCCAGGCCGCCGCCTACCAGAAGCTGTTCGCCCGGTTGGTCCCTGCGCCCTGCGGGGAAGAAAGGTTGATTGTCACGGAAAGAACTCGCGGACGTAACCTCCTCCCCCTTCCTTTCCAGGGAAGAGGGTTGGGGGGTTAGGTTCCGAGTCTCCTCCCCCTTCATCACCCGAGAAAAGGACAAGGATGTCCGCTCTGCTCGCACCTCTTCGCCCCGTTTTTGCCCGGGAACTGGAACCCACCGAGGCCCCGGTCCGGGTTTGCTTCATGATCGATCGGCTCACCCGGGCAGGAACCGAATCGCAGTTACTCGCGCTGATCCGAGAACTCGACCGCCGCCGGGTTGACCCCACTCTCGTCCTTCTCGATGGTGAAGACGACCTCTCGCGAGCCCTCGAACCAGCCGATTGCCCGGTGCTGCGGTTGGGGGTGCGGAAACTGATGAGCGTGTCCGCGGCCCGCGCAGCCGCCCGGCTCCGGTCGTTCTGGCGGGTGACTCGCCCGGATGTCCTTCAGGTGTACTTTTTGGACGCCGCCTATCTGGGCGTCCCGGTGGCCCGACTCTGCGGCATCCCGAAAGTCCTCCGGGTTCGCAATAACCTCGGCTACTGGCTCACCCGCAAGCACCGACTCCTCGGCCGGGCTCTCCGCCCACTCGTTGATGCAACTCTCACCAATACCGATGCTGGGAAGCAGGCCCTTGTCGAGAACGACGGGCTTTCCCCAGACCGAGTGGTGGTTCTCGAAAACGGCGTCGATACAACCCGCTTCAACCGGTTTATGTTCCCAGACACATCGAAGCGACGGGTCCGCGTCGGGTGCGTGGCGAATCTTCGGCCGGTGAAGAACATCGACGGACTGATGCGGGCCGCGAAGCCCGCCCTGGAACAATTCCCGCAACTGGTGTTCGAGGTGGCCGGTGAAGGTGAGCAACGGGCCGAACTGGAGCGCTTGCACGCAGCCCTTGGCCTCGGCAATCGGTTCGTGCTGCGGGGATCGGTGCCGGATGTGCCAGGATTCTTGCGGACGGTGGACATTGCCGTCCTGCCGTCGCACTCGGAGGGGATGTCGAACGCCCTACTGGAGTACATGTCGGCCGGTCGAGCGGTCATTGCGACGGACGTCGGAGCAAACGCAAGGCTCGTACAACACGGATCGAGCGGGCTCATCGTCCCGCCCGGCGACCCGGCCGCTCTGGTGGATGCGATCGGGCAATACCTGGCAACTCCATTACGGGCCGCCGCTTACGGAGCGGCGGCCCGGCGACGGGTCGAGGCCGAGTACAGCCGAGACTCGATGGCCCGGCGGTTTGAGAACTTTTATCGACATTTTTGTTTGACGACAAGCTTGGCGAAGCCAATCGTGAATCGGAGCAATGATCTAATAGATGGAATCCGCCCGGCCTGATGCTGGAGGGAACTTCAACTCACGATAAACAGGGCGTACAAGCACCTCTGGCCCAGGGCATCCCTGGGCCGAAAGTTTGCAGCCTGATAAAGACCAGCAGGCACGACCTGATCCCACCACCACCCTTCCTTGGGATGGAAAGATGAGGAGCGGCCATACATTCACAGACCCTCTCCCCTTGGGGGGAGGGATTCTCTGCAGTGGTATGGAGGCTGGGAATCGGTTGTGTCGACGTCAGAAGGACGGCCAGCCTTCCCCCCAGGGCATTCGGCTGCCGGCTATCCGACGGCTCACGACCGGGAATCCTTCGCTGTTACTTCTTGCGAGGCTTCCTGGCTGCCGCGAGCGTCTTGTACAACTCACCCATCAGACCGGTGACCGGTGTATCTTCGGTCGCCCCCGGAATGTCGACCTCGTACTCTCCGAACTCGGCAGCCCGTTCCCCCATCTCCGTCAAGGCGTACTTCTGTCGAAACTGCAACGGTTCCTCTTCGGTCACCGCGGCCGCGGGCGTGCCGGGGCGAACTTCGAGCAACCCGATCTCCACAAGCGAATCCAGGAACGTGCCATCCTTCGTCTGACGTGTTGGGACAACGCGAAGCTCTCGTCCGATGATCGGGCCCGGTTGAGCCCGCTTCGCCGCCCGAAGAACCTTCCACGTCGCACATTCAATTTGTCGCAGCACGGTAATCGACCCTCAGCGTAGGTGAACTCGGTCAGACCATCTTATTCCAGGAATCCGATCATGTCCCCTCCTTACTCGCAATTCTTCCCCGAAATTTTGTTCGGGCTGTTCCGTTGAGGACAGGCTGGGGCGGAAATCACGGCATAATCCAACGGTTGAGGGACTCGTGTCCCCTGTTGTCCGGAGGGTAACTGTTCCGCGGAGCCGGGCTATCGGGACTGATGAGCATAATCAAAGTGAACAAATGATTATTAAACACGATACTTTACCGCGAATTTATCGACTGCCTCATGGCAAAATGATTACAATCATTAATAGATATGTTATTTATAAAATTCAATTAATACATATCTATTTAGTATTATTATTTAATTGATTTAATATCAATAATATATTTGAATTGCGAGCTGCCTCCAGGAGACGGTGTGACATCGGGCTTGTCAGGGTAGTGAAATCAAATCGGCACGGCAGGCCACCTGATGACAGGCGTCACCAGGGAGTTGGCGAGGGGAAGGAGGTGCCTCTGGGATGCTTAACGATCGGATAGACTACTTGTAATCAGTTCTGATTCAGGTACCCGTTGAGGCTGTCGCATCTGTGGAAAGACGATTGGACGTATAAACGGAAGGGCGAGTCTCCTGCCGAGCCGTACCACTCGCACACTCGGCAGGAGCCTCGCCCTTCCGTTAGACCGATGATCGCTCCGGGAATGAGACAGCCTTTGCGGGTTCCTGTATGAGAATCATGACCAGCGCCAGCTTGCAATGAATTGAGGATTGCGAGGGAGTGGCCCGGGCTGGAGTCGAACCGGGATACCCTCAAGCGGCGGATTGGCAATCCGCGGCTCGCGAGACGATAACGCCAGGATGACAAGTACTTCCTGAGAACAGGTTGCGCTGGTTACACCTCACCCTGCGGAATCACCCCCCCTGGCCACTTCTGATAAATAAACCCGGTCGCAGTGTCGCATCTGCGGAAACACGGTTAGACGGACACACGGGAGTGCGAGGCTCCTGCCGAGCTGGACCACCTTCAGGCTCGGCGGCAGAATCGTACTCTAATTATGCTGAAGTCTATTACTATTAATAAGACAGTCTCGGCGAGTTCTTGTATAAGCACTCCCCCAGCAGGATCCCGACAGCTGATTAAGCCGGAGCACATTCTCGGCCAGTGTCTTTGGATCCATCGGCTCCAGCGTCACTCTGAGAAGAGTTCGAGCAAGTCCGTGAATCACCAGACGCTTGACAGATCACCGACTCTTCTGGAGTGTTTTGTTGTTCTTGTGGTCCGCGGAGATCTTCTTCAGTGCTCAGCCAGGTTGGGCCGGTCACCGCCAGCAGCACCTGATAGTCCTCGACCGCCTTGCGGATTACCTGGCGGAAGCCGGACCCGATCTGGATCACATCGTCATCACGAAGGAGGATCTGTTTGTCGAAGGGCGCGCGAAGGCGGTCGAAGATCCGTCCGGTGATGGCGGCCGAGCCGTAGCGACAGTACGAGATGAAAACCCGGGTGCCCCGTCGACATCAGAATGGCGGGTATCAGAGAGGCTGCCCGGTTGGAAAGTCGGGATCACAGAACGTCCCTTCTGGGCAACTCCGTTAACGATTTCTGCCCGGTCATTTGCGGTATTGTGTGCGTTTTGGGGCTCTGGCCATTCGCACCGTTTCCACTCCAACCGCACAAATACCGCATTTTCCAGCGAAACATATCGTTAACGTCACAGCGTTTAGCCGGTGGTTGAGCGCAGCGATACCACCAGCGGCGGGGACGCGAATACGGAGGCCCCAACGACCCCTTCTCGGGTCGGGGTAACGGGAAAGGCCACCCTGGTTGGAATCCTCGGGATCACCTCGCGATGTCCCAACGACGCTCAGCAGATTGGCAAATAGTGGATGCCGACTCCCCCTGCTGCGCTTGCATCTGTGGCCTGGGTGCGGTTTCATAGTAGAAATGGCGGAATTTAGTGCCGAAGAACTGGTGGAAGCGTGCGACCGGCTGGTGGCCGGGTTACTCGATCGCGCTGGGGTGACCACTCCGCCGGTCCATGCGCTGCGGGTCGCCGAGGACCACATCGGAATTCCCGTCGAGGTCGTCGAGCCGGAGGAGGACGAGCGGGGTCGGCCTCGACCCCGAACCCGTCGGCCGAGTTCAGGGATTGTCCTCTCCCCGCACATGACCGATGAACAGCAGCAATCTGCTGCCGCTCAGGGGATCGCCAGGACTCTCCTCCCCGACTTGCTGCGGAAACTCGAGATTCCCGAGGGGAGCGAGAGCAAACAGGCTGCGGCCCACTTCCGTGGGCTACTGGTTGCCCGTCTGCTAGTCCCAACCCGGCTCCTACGGGCGGCCCTACGGAACTGCAAGTTCGACCTACCAGCCCTGAAGGACGTGTTCACCACCGCCACAATGGAGATGATCGCTTTGCGGCTCCTGGACCTCGACGACCCCTGTGTGATCGCGATCGTCGACGACGGAGTTGTGGCCACGCGGCGAGGGAACACGATGCCCGCCGGGCGGAAACTGACCCCTCCGGAACAACAATGCCTCGACCGGGTGATGGAACTCGATTTGCCGCACAAAGTCCGGGGCGACGGGTGGACCGTGTGCGGGTGGCCGATTTCCGGGAGACCTTTTCGTCGTGTTGTCTTACGCGCGGTTCCGGACGACGTATAATGGCACCGACCAGCGGATCCGGCGGCTGCATTTGCGGCCGCCGGGCGTTTTTCGGCCACCAGATCGCGGGCATGGTGGCGGAAACAGAATCAACCCAGGGCTTTACAACTGCCCCTGCGACCGACATGATACGACATTGAGCCCCTGAGCCCTGTGATAGACTGAGTGAGGAGCGTTCGGCCATGGCAGACGACCGCATCCCGATGACCCGGGAAGGGTATGACAAACTTAAAACCGAGTTGGACCGCCTGCGGAACGTCGAGATGATCGAGGTGACCAAGCGGGTGGCGACGGCTCGGGACATGGGTGATCTCAGCGAGAACGCTGAGTATCACGCTGCCCGAGAAGATCAGGGCATCCTCCAGGCCCGGATCAACAACATGTCCGACCGACTGGCGCGGGCGGACATTGTCGACACCAGCTCGCTCCCGAAAGACACAGTTGCCTTTGGCAGCAAGATCAAGGTGATGGACCTCGACATGGACGAAGAGGAGACATTCGAGCTGGTCGGCCCCGGACAAGAGAATCCGGATAAAGGTCGCATCCTGACATCCAGCCCGATTGGGCAGGGTCTTATCGGTCGCAAAAAGGGCGAGACGGTCGAGATTCCGGTGCCTCGGGGGACATTTCGGGTCAAAATTCTGGAAATTTCTGTGGCCAACGACATCTGACCCGAATCGGGAGGCCCAGCTCAGCTACCCTGGGTTTTCCCGTTTCGGATCTTTGGGGGAAATCTGGCAAGGCAATGCCAATAAACTGGAAATTTCTGAAGATTGGGCCAGATGGATCTTGCACCGTCTGGCCACGTGACGTATCCAACCTTCAGGTGGACTCGATCCGGGGAGTCGTTCCGATCCGGCCGGTCCGGTAAATCGGATAAATAATTCCTCCAATCAGGTATTGACGGCAGCCTGCTAATGACGAATGCTATCAGAGGGGGCAGCAATTGCGGTCCCCAACTGGTCCACCGCCAGGGAGGCGGCATGTCGGACCCCCGCTTGCAAAGTCTGCACCTCGAAGGCCAGCCACGGCGGGAACAGTTCCGTGCTGCGCGCCAGGCTCTCCAGGCGGCTTGTGGTTCGCAGACCATCGCAGGGGATCTCCGTTTGCTCGTCGCCGATGAACGGCCAGATGCCCCCACAGCGGCCCCACCTCCACCCGGTGGCCCCGTTGCGACCGGGCGGTTCATGTTTTACCTCAAAGACGGCTCCAACGTCTATCCACTCCGGCTCGGGATGAACAGCGTCGGCCGGCTCCCCGATAACGATGTCGTCATCCGTGATGAGTGCGTCTCTCGCCGGCACTGCGCGGTACTCGTTCACACCGACCTGCGGTGCGAATTGCACGACGTGGCATCCAAGAACGGCACGCAGCTCAACGGAAAGAAAATCAGCGGCCCGACCCGTCTCCAGTCCGGCGATCAGATCCTGCTATGCAACCGCAAGCTCACTTTCCATGTCACCGACGCTGCCCCGGAACCCGCCGCGGGCTAATCCCCCTTTCCATCACTTTGTGACAGACCTCCCTGGTTCTCCGGATTGCCACATTTGGGCAACTCGGTGCATCTGTTCGTGTCGATAGTCACTCTGGCGGGCGATCGGCAGCCAAGTCTCACGGAGAACACGGGTCTTACCTGTCCGGATCCGATCGCCCTCGTCTCACCCAGGAACCCGTTGAGGCTGTCGNNCGATGATCGCCCCTGGAATGAGATAGCCTCAGCGGCTTCTTGTATCAGAGTCAGCCGGTCGACCGGCTGCCATCCTGGAGTTGCGCTTTCAACTCCCGCACCTGGATGTCGAGCCCCTTGATCTCCTTGAGTACCTCGACCCGGAACCGGTTGAGGAAGTACTTGATCAGTTCGACTGCCGCACCGACCAACAGCATCAGCGCGGTCATGACCGGCCAGAACCAGTCCGGAGCCCCGCCCCGGGTCGCTCCCAGCACCAGAAAGGTGGTCGCCAGCAGGACCACGAACACCCACACCCCAGCGGCGTACCACTTTTGCCGCCGCAACGTCGCTTCGTGCCGCTCGATCATGGTCTGGACCTCCAAACGATAACGCGCGAGCCGATCCGGAGCTGGCTCGACATGAGCCAGCAGGCGGTCGCGCAAAGTAGTCGGTTTCGGTTCCATGTCAGCCCTCCCGGAGACCCTCCCGGAGGGCCCGCTTGGCATGGTGAAGTCGGGACTTGACCGTCCCCTCGGGGCAGCCCACGATGCCCGCAATGTCAGCGACGGACAGATCCTCAATGAAATGGAGGACGAGCACATCGCGGTGCCGAACGTCGAGATCGTCCAGGGCTCGGTGGACGGCCGCCGCGTCGTCTGGGCCAAACGTCGGCTCGTCACCCTGGGCCGTGGCCGTGTCCTCCGCGTGGGCCTGCCTCAGACGGTTCTCCGACCGGTCCTTGCGGACGCGATCGATGGCTCGCAGACGCGCCACCCGGTAGAGCCACGGCCGCAGTTGGCGGGGGTCATTGAGCCGCCTGATCGCGCGAAACGCAACCAGCCAGACCTCCTGGAGGACATCCAGGGCCGCATCGGTGCCGGCGAGTTGGGTCAGGTAGTACAGGAGCGGGCGCTCCATGAGCCGGACCAACTCCGGGAACGCATCAGGTTCGCCGTGACGGAGGCGAAGGGCGAGCAACTCGTCGCGGGCTTGGCGGATACCGTCGCTCATGGCCGAGATAAGTCGTCGCCGCGCCCAGCGCGGTTCAATGAAGCGGGCGATTTTCACCCGGTCACCGGGCTGCCGATGGTGATTGGTATCTCCGAGGCCGCCCACCCGGAGAATTCCAACTCGGAGAGCCGGGATTGATCCGCAGGCCGGGTTTCCCGATGATGGCGGGGGGGACGCTGCGGACGGACAACACAAGGGAGGCCACGTATGCGCGGCACAAACTGGGCGATCGGGGTAGCGGTGGTGTTGGCAGGGACGGTCGGTCTGACTCGGGGTGACGACGAGGGGTACGACCTCCGCGGTCCGGCCCCGTCCAAGGGCCAGACCCTGGTGACGAGAACGACCTATAAAATCTCCAAGGCGGACGTCACCCTCAAGGCGGCTGGCCAGAACTTGAAGGCGACACAGACACTGACTTCGACCGACGAGGAAGAAATCAAGGTCGTTGCGGTCGACGGCAGGCAGGTGACGAAGGCCCAGACGAAGGTGACACGGGAGAAAGTCGATACGATCACCAACCTCGGCGGCGGTGACATGAACGACACCAAGGCGGGCGACCTGGAAGGTGAGGTGATCATCAGCGAGCGGACCGGGGCCGGGAAGTGGAAGCACACGCTCGTGGACAACAAGCCAACCGACAAGCAGAAGAAAGAACTGGACAAGCGAGTAGGGCCGGAAAACCAGGACGATCTGTATCCGGCCGGAAAGGTGAAGGTCGGTCACACCTGGACAGTCGATGCGACTGCCCTCCAGCGGGTGTTCGGGGGATCCATCACTGACCTCAAAGGCAAGCTGAAGATGAAACTCGTGAAGGTCGAGGAGATCGATGGTGAGACGTGTGCGGTGATCGAGGCCGCGGGGAAGATCACCGGGGTAACGAAGGAAGACGAGGGCGACCTGGATGTCGAACTCGACCTCAAGGGAACGACCTGGCGATCGATCAAGACCGGGGTCGACGTGAAGGACAAGGCCGAGGGCCGGATCAAGATGTCCGGGTCGATCAAGATGGAGGGGGTGGAAGTCGAGATTGTCCTCGAAGGGCCGGTCACAATCAACAGCACGAGCAAGCTGAAATCGTCCAAATCGGAGTAACGCGACAGGGATCGCCTTCGGTCACGTCCACCCCGCCGCGGGTGGGCGTTGGCGTCCCTGGGTGAGATCGTTGCCCGACGTCTTCGGGAGGACGTCGAACTCGGCCAGGAGATCACCCTCGGGAGTACCCTGGGCTTCCGCCATGATACAGGACCCCGCTGAGGCAGTCTCATTCCCGGAGCNNCTTCCATAGATGCGACAGTCTCAGCAGGTTCCTGTACGAGATCCGCCAGCTCTACCCGACTGACTGCTGATTCATCCCGACAGCCTGTCGGACGAGTCGGAGTGTCACCTGCGCCACCTCGCGAGCACGACGCGCACCGGACTGAAGCACTTCCTCGATGTACCCGGGATTGCAGGCGAGTTGCTTACGTCGCTCGCGTGCCTGGGCAAAGTAGCCTTCGGCTTTGCCGAGGAGCATCGTCTTCGCATCGCCATAGCCGAACGGCCGCCCGCCACGAGTCTCCGCGTCTCTCATGGGGTTCCGGTACAGGTCGGCGAGTTTCGCCTCTTCCTCTGGTGTCGCGAACAGTTTATACAGGGCGAAGGCAGTGCAAGTCTCCGGGTTCTTCGGTTCCTCAACCGGCGTCGAGTCGGTCTTGATCCCCTTGATAACATCCTTCAGTGCTTTGCCCTCAGCGAAAATCTCGATCGTGTTTCCGTAGCTCTTGCTCATTTTCCGACCGTCCGTACCCGGCACCACGGTGACCTCGTCGTGTAACTCACGGGGTTCCGGAAACACCTCGCCGTAGGCCCGGTTGAAATAGCCCGCCATGTCGCGGGTCATTTCCAGGTGCTGGACCTGATCTTTCCCAACCGGAACGAAGTGCGATCGCACAATGAGGATGTCGGCTGCCATCAGCACCGGATAGGTGAACAGCCCGACGCTCGCATCAATCCCGTGATCGACCTTGTCCTTGTAGGAGTGCGCCCGTTCGAGCAGCCCCATCCCGGTCACGGTCGAGAGGAACCAGGCGAGTTCAGTGACCTCGGGAACATCGGACTGCCGGTAGAAGGTGGCCTTTGTTGGGTCGAGCCCAAGAGCCAAGTAGTCGAGTGCGACGTCCCGGACGTTGTCCCGAAGGATGTCCCGGGCCGGGCGGGGGACGACAGATTTGTTCTTGGCAGCGATCCCGGCCTCGGCCTCCTCGGCCTGTTTCAGGGACGTCAAGGCGTGGTAATCGGCGACGAAGTAGAACGCCTCGCCGCGATTCTGGAGGTCGATGTGTTGCCGGATCGCGCCGAAGTAGTTTCCCAGGTGGAGTTTCCCGGAAGGCTGCACCCCGCTGAGGATACGGGGGCGGGTTCCAGTCGACGTCCCAAGACTCTCTCGCGCAACTGTGATCGTACTCGACACGATAGTCTCCGAAATCCCCGACTGTGCCCGGGTGGGCTGTTCATCAACCCAATGACACGGTTACACTACGGGCGGTTCGCACCCCTAACAACCGCCCAAGGGGGATGGTATGGATACCCACCCGGTGCCGCCTCCCATGAACGCTGAGCCACCCACCACCCGCCCGACCACCCTGGCCATCTGGTCAGAGGATGGGCCGCTGGCAAACACCCCTGAGCCGCCGCCCCCACCCGCCTCCCCGGCCGCTGACGAACGCCGTGGGGAACTCCTACTGGATGCTCTCAAAGCCGCCATCGCCACCCCGGGCGAACACAGGCTCTTCCGCGCGGGGAAGTTCGCCGGGCTCTTCCCGACCCGCGCAGGCTCCTCATCGGAAGCGGCCCTCATGGCTGTGAAGATGGGTCTGCTCGAAACGGTTCGGACCGAGGCGAAAGGCAAGGTGGTGACCGAGTGGATGAAGGTCACCCCGAAGGGTGTCTCGTTCGTCCACGATCATGATTCGCCGAAGTCGGTGCTGCGCGAATTGCGGGACGTACTTCAGGCCACCCAGAGCGGGGTTCCGCTGTGGATGGAGGAGGCTCGCCGCGAGGTGTCGGAACTCTCCGCCCGGTTCGAGGCCCGCGCGTCGGCCGTATTGAAGCAGCTCGAGGATCTGGCCGAGAGGGTCGCGGCAGCATTGCGACGAGCCGAGATGTCCGCGCCCGGGGTCGCCGAGTCGGTCGGCCGACTCGTGCCGTGGGCTCTGGATGCACTCGAATACCTGGATCGCCGCAAGTCTGGCGGTGCAACTGGCGACTGTCCGCTGCCAGAGTTGTTCCATGCGATCCGGATCCGGTTCCCCGACCTCGCTCTGGCAGGATTTCAGGATGGACTGCGGCGATTGGCCGATGTCCGGGCAGTCCGCCTGACCCCGGCGGCAGAGATGACCGAACCAGAATATGCAGTCGTGGTGGACGGAAAGCTGGCCTATATGGTCGGTAGGTAAGAGTTTAAAGTTTAAGAGTTTAAGAGTTTAAAGAAGTACAATTATCCCTCGTTCCCACGCTCTGCGTGGGAATGCAGGTTTTCGACGCTCCGCGTCGTGGCCTGAACGGAACGGACGCTTGACTGGGACACGACGGACGTGATCTGCGACGTGTTGGCCCACCTCGCAGAGCGGGGGAATCAGGGGAAAGTTTAAAATTTAAAGTGAAGAGTATGGCGGACACGCATGATAGCAGAAGATTGTTACTTCTTTAAACTCTTAAACTT
>PLDW01000409.1:0-8087 GCA_003136315.1 Gemmataceae bacterium
ATGTTACCCCTCGCACCCACTCATCGAACTGTGCCGAAATGCCTGATTCGTTACCGTGCCACCATGCCCACGGCTTGAGGCAGTTGGTGAGAGAAAATCTCCCAGTGGGATCGGGTGCCACGGGCGGCTTGTCCGCCCGTGAAGGCATTACACGGGTGGGCAAGCCGCCCGTGGCACCCCCCATGATCGTCGTAGGTCATTTCCTGGCATCTGCCTTAAGCGTCCAGGCCACCCGGCGCGAGTTCGCTGACAGTGGTGGCCACAAGTGAGGACAGGCGCGTAATTATTGACTTTTTCGGCATAATCCCTCGATTCTGCACATATCCTCCAAACTTCTTACTCGTCACATCTTGCGTGGGCTGCCGAAGATGGATAGGAGTACAGTCGCAAGTTTCGTTGGCCCCCTTTTTACTTCGGTATCCTCGTTCCGGCTCAAGCCAGACGCTCTGAGCCAACCTACACGCAGCGCGATGTCCGTGTTTTCCCGGCTGTCGATTCACACCCAGGTGCCGCATCATGTCCACCAAGAGCCTCTTCCGCCGCTTGATGCTTCACAACGTCCAGAACCGAACGACCAGCCCGATCCGCAAACGGACCGGGCCGGTGGGCCGGCGAATCGAACAACTCGAAGACCGAACCAACCCGGTCGCCCTGATCCCGCTTGGTAACGACTTTTTGGCCGCACCGGCGCCGGGCAGTACCCAACAGGGCGACCTTCAGGTCGCTGTGCGGCCGGATGGCACCGGGTTCGTGACGGTCTATGAATCCAACAGCTCCGGCACAACCAACCTCTACTACCAGCTCTACGACGCGAACTGGCAGGCGATCGGGTCGGCGGCCGCAGTGGACCCCAGCACGTCATCCTTTGTGCAGAACAACGCCGAGATCTCCATCGACAACGCCGGGAACTTCGTCATCGCCTGGGAGACCGAAAACCAGTTCTCCGCCAACTCAGACGACATCGATGCCCGGCAGTTCGGCCCGACTGGCACCCCCCTGGGAGCCTCGTTCGTGGTCGATACCCCGGCCGCTGGCATCGACCAGCAAAACCCGTCGGTCTCGATCGATCCCACGTCCGGGAAGTTCGTGATCGCCTGGGATGACGAGTACGGCGGTTTCCTGGGGAACTCCAAGGTTCTCGCCCATGCGTATACCTCGGACACGACTGTCCCGGCGGTCCCGACATCTGCGGGGATCGTCGAAGTCAATACCACGGGCCTTGAGCAGTACGGCCCGGGTGATGCGTCGGTGGCGATGCGGTCGGACGGGAGCTATGTGGTCGCTTACGACGACTTCAATGCTTCCAATGAGTTCGACGGATTTGTCCGCCGGATCGGCGCCAACGGGTCGCCGCTGGATGGCAGTGATGTAAAACTCGATACCGCCTTCCCGGGTAATACTTCGGGTGCACCCATGCCCAAGGTGGCGGTCGACTCGTCCGGGAATTACGTGGTGGTGTGGGAATCGGATACCGCGAATTCGGGTGGTACGGGAATCGTGCAGAAGCGGTTTCTGGCGGATGGGACGTCGCTCAACAGTTCCGAGACTCTCGTCAATACTGCAGCACCGAACGACCAGGGGTCACCGGTCGTGTCAGTGGTCAATGGCGGGGCCAACGACGGGGAGTACGTGGTCGGCTGGCAAAGTGATCAGGACGGTAGCTCATTCGGAGTGTACTACCGGCAGTTCGCCTCGATCACCGGCGGAGCGGCGACCAGTGGCGAGGTCCAGATCAACTCGACCACCGCTAGCGCTCAGGATGATCCGACGATCTCGGTCGACCAGGCTGGGGATCTGGTTGCCGGGTTCACGGATGGGTCGACCGGAGTCGCCGAGCTTCGGCTGCGCGAATTCGCTGCGCCGCAGGTTGTCACATTCGCGGCAGGATCAGAGACGACTCCCAATGCGAATGGGACCGTGCCGATCTCCCTCAACCGGACCGGGGCCGCGTACGTCCTGAACGCTTTCCAGACCGCGACTGTGACCGTCAGCGGCGGGACTGCTGTCTCCGGGACGGACTACTCCACCTCGTTCCCAGTCACTGTCAACTTCGGGGCAGGGACGAGCGGAACCTTGAACATTGCGACTCTCTCGGACCCGGCAAACACCTCCACCCGCACTCTCACAACGGCGATTTCGACGAGCGGAGGCACCGTTACGCTCGGGGGCATCAGCACGAATACGCTGACGATCAATGGTGTACCACCGGCAACATATAGCAATGATCTAACAAATAATGTTTTGACGATCACTCAAGCCGCGGCTGGCAACGACGCCCTGACGTTGTCGCTCGCGAGCGGCACTTACACCTTGACGGACACCGGCGGGTTGTTCTTCGGTACCACCACCGGCAACGACGCGGCCGACGTCACCGGCGGCGGCACGAGCACGATCACGGTCCCCAGCGCGGATGTGACCTCGATTGTGGTGACGCTGGGCAACGGAACGAATAGCTTCACCTTCACAGGCACCGGCGGTGCGACGGCCGCCCCCATCAGCGTCAATACCGGGAGCAACGCTGCCGACACGCTCACCATCAGTGGGGCCGTGAGTGACAGTGGTAACGTCTCGCTGACAAGCGGCGGGACGATCACGACCTCCGCAGGCCTCACGGCGAATGGTGCCGGGTCGATCTCGCTGACGGCGTCAACGAGCATCACAGTGAATGGGAACATCACCGGCGGCACTGGTGGCACCACGCTCCTGGCGAATGGCACGGGGGGTGGAAGCAACACCGGGGTGACGGTCAATAGTGGGTTCACGGTCACCGCAACGGGTGCCGGGCCTGTGAGTGTGACAGGAACCGGTGGCAGCGGGGCCAGCTTCTTGGTCTTCGGCGTGTATGTGACTGGTACGATCACGTCGGGCGTGACTGGCACGGTCACTGTCACTGGTACCGGCGGAAGCGGGGGCGCCCTGGGCGACGCTGGTGTGGCTGTGTCCGGCGGCATGATCACCTCCGGGGGGACCGGTTCGGTGACCGTCAACGGCACCGGAGGGGGCAGCGGCACGAGTGATGACAGCGATGGCATCTCACTGGTCGGTGGCACGATCACGTCGGGCGGTGGAACTATCCAGGTGACGGGGACCGGTGGACCCGGTTCGGGGGGATCGAACTACGGTGTGCTTGTCGATGGTTCCATCGTATCGCCCAACACGACGGTGAGCGTCACCGGCAATGTGGGGGCGAGCACAGCAGTCGGCATCGACCTCGATTTCTCCGGGACCGCGATCTCGGCTGGGAGCGGCAATGTCACTCTCACCTCTACCGGAGGCATCATCGAAGCCTCACCCGCCATCATCACCACGACCGGCACACTCACCACGGTTTCCGTCGGCGGCACCTTTTTAGCCGACACAAACGCGGTCGGCAGTTTCAACGCCACCAACACCGGCAATAGTAACGTCAGCCTTATCGATTCGATCGCGACACTGACTGTCACCGGGATCGCCAACACGGTCGGCCCCGTCACGGTCGAGAACACTGCGGGGAACATCGACCTGACTGGCGCTGTGAATGCCGGCACCAACGCCGTGAGTCTGCTCAGCGAGGCAGGCGCGGTAACCGATTCGGGCGGGGTCACAGTCACCGGGTCGACCCTGACCGCTTCTGCCACCACCACGATCGGGGTCTCGAACGCCTTCCCGCTCATCACCGCAGTTGGCCACCAGCAGGCGACCGCACAAACCGGGATCTGGATCACCAACACCGGCGCCCTCACAGTCGCCGGTACCGGCGTCCAGTCCACCACCAGCGGCCCCGTCAACCTGACTTCCACGGGCAACATCACCCTGAGCGCACCAATCACAGGGACGGCCACAGTCAACCTGACAAGCACCGGTGGCAATATCACCGACGCTGCGGCACAGACCGTGACCGGGAACTTGCTCAACATCTCTGCCCCGACCGGGGTCGCCATCTCGGGTGCGACCTCGATCGTCACGGCGGTCAGCCAGCTCCAGGCCAACGGCGGCACAGTCGGGGTTTGGGTGACCAACACCGGCGCGCTCACGATCACCGGCACTGGCGTGCAGGCAACCGGCGGCCCCATCATCCTCTCGTCCACGGGCAATATCACCCTCAGCGCACCCATTACCGGGACGGGTACGATCATCCTGACGAGTACCGGGGGCAATATCACCGACGCGGCCGCCGAGACCGTGACCGGAAATAAGCTGAACATCTCCGCCGCGGCTGGGGTCGCCATCTCGGGCGCCACCACGATCGTCACGGCGATCAATCAACTCCAGGCCAGCGGGGGCACAGTCGGGGTCTGGGTCTCCAACACCGGCACCAGCGCACCAGCAAACCTGGCGATCGTCGGCAGCGGCGTCCAGGCGACCGGTGGCCCCATTATCCTGACGACCGTGGGGACGCTGTCCGAAACAACCGCCGGGGCCAATATCTCGACGTCCGGCACCGTCGTCCACCTCAGCGCCAACAGCATGACGCTGGATGAGACGACATCCGCCGGAACCACCGTCACGCTCACCATCACGGGCACGGCCGGGACAGTCACGGACAACGGTCCCATCACGGGCACCTCCGTCACGATCAACGCTCCCGCCGCGACCCTGGCCGACTCCATTAACCTCAATGACCTGAACGGCACCCCATTCACGGTTACCGGCGGCGGCCAGACCGGCCTCGCCCTCAACATCAATGACTCGGGCAACACCGCCGACACCACGTACACGATCTCCGGCACGCAGGTCACCACCTCGCTGCCGCAGACCATCAACTACAGCGGCCTCTCGGCCGGCACCCTCGCACTGACCACAGGCTCTGGGAACGAAAACATCAGTGTGACCGCGACAGCCGCGGCCACCACCACCGTGACCGCCGGCAACGGCATCAACACGTTCACCATAACCGGTGCTGGGCTCCAGGCGAGCAGTACCGACACCTTCAACGGCGGCAACCAGGCCGGGAACGTTGGCGATACGTTCAACGTGACGCCCTCGACGACCGCCACAATCACTGTCATTGGGAACGGACCGGCGGCTCCGGCCAGTCCTGGCGACACCCTGGCCGTTGACGCGGGCGGGGCCGGTGCCAGCGTCACCTCGACCACGGTGAGCGTCCCTGGGGATCAGCCGATCACCTACGCCACAATCGAGACGCTCACCTTGACCAATGCTGGCCCGATCATGGTGACCGGCGGCAACAGCCTGGCCCTGAACGCCACTGGGGCGACCTCTGGCAACTACCAGATCGATTCCGGGCCGGTCGTGAACTTCACCGGAGCCACATCCTTCACCTGGAACGCTGGGGCTGGCACTGACACAGAGACGATCAACAACGCAGGCGGAACCCTGGATATCCCGATCACCTACACAGGGAGCGTCGGCGGGGCCAACACCCTGACCGTGGAAGGCGGCAGCTACGCGAGTGGAGTCAACACAGCGACCGGGGCCGGGGCCGGGACATTGCAATACTCCGGTGGGCCGTCGGGCAACTCCGGGCTGATCACCTACTCTAACTTGTCGCCTGTCCTGGACACGACCACGATCACCAACTACACGATCAACACCTTCGGGAGCCCGGACACGATCAATGTCGTCAACGGGCCAAATGTCTCCGGCACTCAGACCGATGAGGTGAATAGCACGCCCGATGACACCTTCGAACTGACCGATTTTGCCAACAAGACGAATGTGACCGTGATCGGGACAGACAACGACACAGCGACGGTCAACTACACCACCGCGGCCGTCGGCCTGGCGACCCTGACCGTGGAAGCAGCCCCGACGGTCAACGTCCTGGCGACACCGGCCACGGTGGCCACCACAATCAACTCCCCGGGCAACAACAGCACGGTCACAATCGGCAACGCCGGGTTGCTTTCCGGAATCCAGGGGTCCGTGACCGTCCTCAACACTCCGGCCTTCACCACCCTGGTTATCGACGATAGTGCCGATGCGACCGCACAGACCGCCAGCCTGACCACGACGGTCATCAGCGGGTTCACCTACGGCAAGGTGACCGGGTTGGGGATGGGGCCGTCTGCATTCGTCAACTACTCGATCCTGGACCCGACGTTTGGGAGTTTCGCCGGGACGCCATCGGTGACGATCAACGCCGGGACGGGTGCGGACACGATCCTGGTGGACCAGACCGCCCCGGCCGCCACCTTGACCACCAACACGACCACGATCAACACCAACACCGGTGCGGACACACTCAACATTCAGGCGACCAGCGCCAACGAGTTCTACGTCATCACCGCTGCGTCTGGGGCTACTGCGGACACGGTGAACATCGGCAGCCTCGCCCCGACGGTGTCTGGCGGCACCCTGGCGAACATCAATGGCTCGGTCCAGGTGAATTACGCAACCGGGACCACCGCCCTGACGATCGATGACAGCGGCGATGCCACCGCGCAAACCGCAACCCTCGGTAAGACGACGATTGGGGCAACCACGTACGGGCAACTGACCGGTCTGGGGAACCCGGCCGCGATCCTTTACAGCGGCCTGTCGTCCGGCACTTTGACGGTGAACGCTGGCTCGGGGGGCGACACGCTCAACGTGAACGCGACGTTCGCGGCCACCACCATCGTGACCGCTGGGGACGGCATCAACACGTTCGACATCACCGGCTCCGGGCTCCAGGCGAGCAGCACCGACACCTTCAATGGTGGCAACCAGGCCGGGAACATTGGCGACACGTTCAACGTGACGCCCTCGACAACCGCCTCGATCATCGTGAACGGAAATGGACCGGCGGCTCCGGCCAGTCCCGGAGACACCCTGGCTATCAACGCGGGTGGGCTCGGGGCCACGGTCTCCACGACCACGGTGACTGTCCCTGGGGATCAGCCGATCACCTACGCCACAATCGAGACACTCACCTTGACCAATGCTGGCCCAATCGTGGTGACTGGCGGCAACACCCTGGCCCTGAACGCCACTGGGGGGTCGTCAGGGAACTACCAACTCGATTCGGGAGAGGTCGTGAACTTCACTGGTGCCACATCGTTCACGTGGAACGGTGGGGTTGGGACCGACACGGAGACGATCAACAACGCGGGTGGAACCCTGGATATCCCGATCACCTACACAGGTAGCGTCGGTGGGGCCAATACCCTGCTAGTCGAGGGCGGCAGTTACGCGAGTGGGGTCAATACAGCGACCGGGGCCGGGGCCGGAACCTTGCAATACTCCGGTGGGCCGTCGGGCAACTCCGGGCTGATCACCTACTCCAATTTGTCGCCTGTCCAGGACACAACCACGGTCACCAACTACACGATCAACACCTTCGGGAGCCCGGATACGATCAACGTCGTCAACGGGCCGGTGGTCTCCGGCTTCCAGACGGACGAGGTGAATAGCACGCCCGATGACACCTTCGAACTGACCGATTTTGCCAACAAGACGAATGTGACCGTGATCGGGACAGACAATGACACCGCGACGGTCAACTACACCACCGCGGCCGTCGGCCTGGCGACCCTGACCGTGGAAGCAGCCCCGACGGTCAACGTCCTGGCGACACCGGCCACGGTGGCCACCACAATCAACTCCCCGGGCAACAACAGCACGGTCACAATCGGCAACGCCGGGTTGCTTTCCGGAATCCAGGGGCCCGTGACAGTCCTCAACACTCCGGCCTTCACCACCCTGGTCATCGACGATAGTGCCGACGCGACTCCGGAGACCGCCAGTCTGACCACGACGGTCATCAGCGGGTTCACCTACGGCAAGCTGACCGGGTTGGGGATGGGGCCGTCTGCATTCGTCAACTACTCGACCCTGGACCCGACGTTTGGGAGTTTCGCGGGGACACCGTCGGTGACGATCGATGCCGGGACGGGTGCGGACACGATCCTGGTGGACCAGACCGCCCCGGCCGCCACCTTGACCTCCAACACGACCACGATCAACACCAACACCGGTGCGGACACACTCAACATTCAGGCGACCAGCGCCAACGAGTTCTACGTCATCACCGCTGCGGCCGGAGCCCCAGCGGACACGGTGAACATCGGCAGCCTCGCCCCGACGGTGTCCGGCGGCACGTTGGCCGGCATCAATGGCGAGGTCCAGGTGAATTTCGCAACCGGGACCACCGCCCTGACGATCGA
>PLDW01000409.1:8128-106713 GCA_003136315.1 Gemmataceae bacterium
ACGTTCAACGTGACGCCCTCGACCACGGCCGCCATCACCGTGAACGGGAACCTTCCCGCCGCACCGGCCAGTCCCGGCGACACCCTGTCGGTCAACACCCTCGGGGCCGGGGCCAGCGTCACGCCGACCCAGGTCGATGTCCCTGGATACGTGCCGATCAATTACGCCACGATCGAGACGATCGACCTGATCGGCGGCCCGGTCGTGGTGACCGGCGGCAACAACCTCGTCCTGAACGCCACTGGGGCGACCTCTGGCAACTACCAGCTCGATTCCGGGCCGGTGGTGAACTTCACCGGGATCACATCCTTTACGTGGAACGGCGGGGCTGGCACCGACACGATGACGATCAACAATGCGGGCGGCACTTTGACCGTCCCGATCATTTACACAGGGAGCGTCGGCGGGGCCAATACCCTGCTAGTCGAGGGCGGCAGTTACGCGAGTGGAGTCAACACAGCGACCGGGGCCGGGGCGGGGACATTGCAGTACATGGGTGGCACTTCGGGCAACTCCGGGTTGATCACTTACTCCAATTTGTCGCCTGTCCAGGACACAACCACGGTCACCAACTACACGATCAATTCGTTCGGGAGCCCGGACACGATCAACGTCGTCAACGGGCCGGTGGTCTCCGGCTTCCAGACGGACGAGGTCAACAGCACCCCCGATGACACGTTCGAACTGACCGATTTCGCCAACAAGACGAATGTGACTGTGATCGGGACGGACAACGACACAGCGACGGTCAACTACACCACCGCGGCCGTCGGCCTGGCCACGTTGACCCTCGAAGCAGCCCCGACGGTCAACGTCCTGGCGACACCGGCCACGGTGGCCACCACAATCAACTCCCCGGGCAACAACAGCACGGTCACGATCGGCAATGCCGGGTTGCTTTCCGGAATTCAGGGGCCAGTGACCGTCCTCAACACTCCGGCCTTCACCACTCTGGTCATCGACGATAGTGCCGATGCGACTCCGGAGACCGCCAGCCTGACCACGACGGTCATCGGCGGGTTCACCTACGGCACTCTGACCGGGTTAGGGATGGGGCCGTCTGCATTCGTCAACTACTCGATCCTGGACCCGACGTTCGGGAGTTTTGCCGGGACGCCATCGGTGACGATCGATGCCGGGACGGGTGCGGACACGATCCTGGTTGACCAGACCGCCCCGGCCGCTACCTTGACCACCAACACGACCACGATCAACACCAACACCGGTGCCGACACAGTCAACATCCAGGCGACCAGCGCCAATGAGAGTTACATCATCGCCGCTGCGGCCGGGGCTGGAGCAGACGCTGTGAATATCGGCAGTCTCGCCCCTACGGTGTCTGGCGGCACCCTGGTGAACATCGACGGCTCGGTCGAGGTCGATAATGCTTCGGGGACCACCGCCCTGACGATCGACGACAGCGGCGATGGCACCTCGCAATCCGCGACACTTGGTAACACGACGGTCGGGGCGACGACCTACGGTCAACTGACCGGCCTCGGGAACTCGGCGGCGATCACCTACGCGGTCTCCGCGCCGCAGGCAGTCAACTCGGTCACGATTAACACGTCGAACGGTGTGGCGACGACGGTCTTGATCGACCAGACCGCCGCTTCGGACACGCCCTTCACAACCGAACTGCATTACGGGAACATGTTCGGCACTGGGGACACAGCCAACATCCAGGCCACCGGGGCGAACATTAGCTATCTGGTGGATATCCCCGATATGTTCCCCGGCACCGGCACGGTGAACATCGGCAGCCTGGCCCCGACGACCACCGGGGGCACGCTGACCGGGATCCAGGGGTCCATTCAGATCTCCGATGTCGGTGGGCCTTACGCCCTGACGATGGACGACAGCGGGGACGCAACGGGGCGGACCGCCACCCTGGACGAAACGACCATCGGCGGGATTGTGTACGGAGTGCTGGAAGCCGGTGCGATCGGCCTCGGGAACGCAGCTCCAATCGAGTACGAGGGGTTTGGGGTCACGCCCTTCACGTTGAATGGCGGACCGGGCGGCAACACCATCACCGTGGATCAGCCGGGCTTCGGTACGTTCGGTGGGTCGGTGATCAACCCGGGAACCGGGACGAACACGATCAACATCGAGGAACTCGGCGTTCAAAACGGAGATGGTAATAACTATACGATCAACGGCCAGGTGAACGGTGCCCTGGCCGCAGCCAACACGATTAACCTCGGGCTGGCCAACTCGACCCAGGGGATCAACGCCACGGTCACGGTGCAGGGAACTTCGCCGGCCACCGAGGTGATCAACCTGAACGATCAGGCGGACCCCGGCAACGACACGATCCATGTGACCAGCACGCAGGTGGGCGGCGGGGCGTACCTCGGGGCCGTCACCGCGGGCGGGCCATTCGGAACAGCCGGTCCCGGCGGCCTCCTGAATTACGACGGCACGACGACCACCCTGAACATCAACGCCGGGACCGGAGCGAACACGTTCAACATCGACGGAACCGGCGCGACCGGGACTGCCTCTCCGGCTGGCACCACGATCACCAACGGCACCACCGCCGGGCTGAGCACCTGGGAGATCAACGGCCACGGCCTGACCGGTGCCAACGTGTTCACCGGGAGCACAGCGGGCGGGATCGATCAGTTCACCCTGAACACAGGCCCCGGCCCCGGCGGGTTCGGGCCAGGCATAACCGGAGCGTCTGTGCTGATCGACGGCGGGGCAGCCATCGGCACCGCAGCCTACACTCCCCCGCCTGCCACGCCGTCCGGCGCTGCGCCGGCGGCCGACACCCTCACCATCAACGGCATCTCGCCAGATGGCGGCCCGGCACCGGCTGTGACCGACACCTTGACCAACTCGACCGGTGGGGGGGACTTCACCGGGCTTGGGACCACGGTGACTGTCAACAACATCGCCCAGGAGTCGTTTGTTGCGGCCCCCGGGAACGATACCTCGTTCACCCTGGCCGACGCCACACCGGGCGGGGCCGCCGGGAGTATTACCACCCCGCAGACACCCCAGGATGGGATCGTTATCGCGCCGACCGGGCCGCAATCGGCCCGGGCGGTGCTCGACAACGGCCCGACGGCCTTCTCGCCGGTCGTTTACGTGTCGAACATTGATGGGACGTTCACCGTCAACGGGAACCCGGCTGGCCGGGCAACCAACGACACCCTGGCCGTTGTGGGTCCAAGCGATGGGGCTAACGGTGGTATCGGAGGAGCACCGTACTACGAGCCGACCACTCCGAACAGTGCCAGTACGATCACGCTCAGCGATTTGCAGGTGAGCATCAATAACGCGGGCCTGGGCGGTGCCTTGTTGCCCGTGAACATTACCACCGTGAGCTTCGCGGCCCTGTTCGTCATCGGCGGGAACCAGGCCGGCCCGGTCGGCGATACGTTCATCGCCACCCCGTCCGCCATCCTTCCGATCTTCGTGAACGGCCGGAACCCGACAGCCGGGAATGTCCCCGGAGACACGCTCATCCTGAACGCGACCGGGATCGCTCAGCTTTACCAGGACCCGAATGACCCGACCCAGCTCAAGTTCGAGGATGCGGCCACGAGCGGCACCATCACCTTCACCAACATCGAAACCATCCTCGTGACATCTGCCATTCATCGTCTGGACATTCTGGGCGACCTGGGGTACGGGGCCTCCGGCGGGGCGGCCGATAGCCCGATGCAGGACACGGTGGACATCACCGGCACCACCCCACCGGGCGGCCCCGGCCCCGATACATTCGGAGCCGGAACAGGCACCCTCAACGGCCTGGCGTTCGGATTCGAGGGGATCTCTGATCTGCGGGTGACGCTCGGACAGGCCCCGGGTCATACCCAGGACGACGCGGTCAGCATCACCCCCTACGCCACCTCCGTCAATCCGTGGGGCACGTCCGTCACGGTCAACGAGGGTCAGGGGCCGGCAAACACACTCACGTATGTCACTGCCCCGGGCATCACCAATAACACCGACCTGCTGGTGACGGGTGCCGCATCCGGGAATGTTGACGCAGCCGGTATCGGATCGGGTACGAGCACTCAGGTGGTGCGGTTCTCGAACGTCCAGACAGTCACTGTGAACGATGGCACGAACGCCGGTGCGTTCGGCGACACCCTGGCGATCGACCTGGCCAATGGTAATGCGTCTGACACTGTGGATTTCCAGTACGCCGACCCGACCGGCCACACGACGCCGGACATCACCTTGCTCGGACTGCTCGCCGTTAACATGGACTCGGCGGACATCCCGGCCCTGACTGTGAACGGAGGCGCCACCACCGACACCTTCAATGTATTCGACCCGAGCCTGCCGGCCGGGACGAGCCTGCCGGTCAGCCTTATCCTCAACGGTGGTTTCGATACCAACAACTATAACACCCTGACGATCAACGGAGTGACTGGCGGCCCGAACACCTTCTTCAATGTTGCTGGTGCGAACCCGACCTCGGGGATCGCCGTGGATCTGGGTATCGCTGTCGCGAATTACACGAACGTTCAGGATCCGACCTTCGTCGGCGGTGGAGGAACATCGGCCGACACACTCGAACTGACCGGTTCCGGCACCCTGAGCGTGATCGGGACCGGCCCTGGCGCCGGTACGGCCACCATCACTGGGCAGGCGGGGATCGCCTTCAGCAACTTCGGGACTGCATCCACGATCGACATGACCGGGACCGGGGGTTCGGACGTCTTCAGCGTCAGCCAGCCGGTCGGCTGGGGCATCCCGAACGTGGATGTCACCGAATCCCCGGCGTCGGCAACAGCCACTCTCCAACTGGTTGGCACCTCGAACAGCGACACTTTCACCTACAACCCAACTGCCGGGACGATCCTTGTCGATGACGGATCCGGCGCGACGGGCCAGACCACCTATACCGCCGTCGGGATCAACAAGTTCGCTGCGAACGGCGCGGGAGGGGCGGATAACGAACTCACCGTCACCTCTTACCTGCCGGGCAACGCCAGCCTGCCGAGCGGCACACTGGGCACCATCCCGCAGATCAGCTACCAGAACTTCCAGTCGATCCTGGTCGGAACCCTGCCCACGTCGGGTTCGTTCAGCGCTGGACCTGTCAACGCCGGTACGCCCCTGACCATCGCCGTCAATCCCGATGTGACCGTCAATACCGGGAGCCAGCCGTACACCGTGGTGATCACCGTGCCGCCAGCGGATGGGACCGCGGTCGTCAATCCTGCCAGCCTTCCCGGCACTCCGTTCCCGACGATTACCTACACGCCAAACACGAACTTCTTCGGGACGGACACGCTCTCGTACGTGGTCTACGACGCCAACGGCCAGGTGTCGGCGACACCCGGCGTCATTACGATCAGCGTCCTGGGGATCGCTCACACCCCGACAGTAGCGGTGACCAACACGCAGCCGGTGATCGACGAGGAAGGGTCGCCCGCCGCGCTGAGCATCGTAGGAACCCTGAGCCCGTCGGCCAACGCGGCCGAGGTGCTGTCGTATACGATCAGCGGAGTTCCCGCGAACGCGACGTTCAATCACGGGACAAACGCGGGAGGCGGGACCTGGACATTCACCCAGGCCCAACTCGCTGGCCTGACGATCACCGTCGCAGAGGGGCCGGCAACGCTCGACTTGACAGTGACCGCGACCTCAACCGTGACGGCGGGTGTCGGGGGCGCCACGGCCGGAACCATCGCAGCGGCCCCGGCGAACACCGCCACATCGGCGGGCGTGCCGCTGGTGGTGATGGTGAACGTATTGGTCGTCGACCCGACCGCGACCATTAGCAACAATGGGCCGGTGCTCGAGGGGAACCCGGTCACGGTCTCCCTGACGAACCCGTTCTCCCCCTCCGCGCCCGCCACCGCGGCCGGGTTCCATTACAGCTTCGCCCTGGCTCCGAGCGGCCTCCTGAACTCCTACAGCTCGGCCTCGACTTCGAACTCGGCTTCCTTCACCTTCGCTCATTACGGGATCTACACCGTCTATGGCCAGATCATCGACAGGGATGGCGGGTTCACCGACTACTCGACCACGGTGACCGTCGAGGCCATCGCCCACGCCCCAACCGTCACCGTCACCAGTCCGGTCAGCGAGGTTCTCGGCAATGCGGTCCCGATCTCGATCACGGTCACCCCGAGCACGGCCGCCGACCCGAACGAAGTCCTGACGTACCAGATCACCGGCGTGCCGGCGACCGCAACATTTAACAACGGAACGAACGACGGTGGCGGAACCTGGACCTTCGTTGCGGCCGACCTGAAGGGATTGACGTTCACGGCCGGGGGCGGCCCGGGAGCGATCGACATGACCGTCTCGGTCACCTCCAGCGTGAACCCGAGCGTTCCGGCCGATCAGCAGGGGCCGGCAGACCTGTTGACCGCCACGACGACCGAACCGCTCACAGTGAATGTCTCGGTCGAGTCGATCTACGCGGTCGGTACTGGACCAGGCGGAGGCCCAGTCGTTCACGTGTACAACCCGTCCGGCAACCTGATCGGTAGTTTCTACGCCTACGACCCAACCTTCCGCGGTGGCGTGACCGTGGCGGTGGGCGATATCAACGGCGACGGCTACCCCGACATCATCACCGGAACGGGGCCGGGCGGTGGGCCGAACGTGAAGGTGTTCGATGGCCGGACGTTCCAGCAGATCGACAGCTTCATGGCGTTCAACTCGGACTTCCGCGGTGGCATCAATGTTGCCGTGGGCGACCTCAGCGGCAACGGTCAAGAGGACATCGTGGTCGGTGCTGGCACCGGCGGCGGCCCGGTGATCCAGGTCTACAGCGGTCCGGGTTTCACGACCATGACCGCCAGCTTCTTCGCTTACAGTTCGACCTTCCGGGGTGGTGTGAATGTCGCTGTCGCTGACGTCAACAACAGCGGCCATGCGGACATCATTGCCGGTGCTGGCAACGGTGGTGGTCCCCAGGTGGAAGTATTCGACGGCAAGACCCATGCCGTGATCAACTCGTTCTTCGCCTACGGTTCGGCTGAACAGGGCGGGGTCAACGTCGCAGCTGGCGACCTCTACGGTGACGGCAATGTGGAAATCGTGACCGGTCCGGGTATCGGTGGCGGGGCCACTCTGAACGTCTTCAACGCACTGACCGGCGCGATGGAGCAGAGTATCACCGCATTCGGACCCGACTCCCGGACTGGCCTGCCGCTGACGAACGGATTGACAGTCGCCGTTGAGGGACTTGCCGCGGGGAACACCCCCGTCATACTCGCCGGGACCGGCCCGGACTATTCCGCGGAGGTCTCGATCCTCAACGCCAAGACTTTGGCCCAGTTGAACGTCGTCCTCCCCTTCAGCGGCCCCGACGGAGTCGACTTCAACGGAGGTGTCTACGTCGGCTAAGGTTTCTGGAATCGGAGTCACAGGCATACACTCTTACCCCGCTGAGCCTCCTGGCCCAGCGGGTTTTGCATTGTGTGGCGAAGCCATCTGCCGCGAGATGCCGTTCGCCGGACGAGAAGTCTCGCCCCCGTCACGAGGCCAGGACCGGCTTTGCGATTAGCTGATCGAGGCGTCTCAACAACCCAAGAGGAACCTGGAACAGGGCCTGGTTCAAACTGACGTTGCCGCTTCGCCAATGACAAAGTTACCCCTCGCACCCACTCATTGAACCGTGCCGAGAACCCCTCTGCGAGTCCGTGACTTGGGCCGGCTATCCCGGAACATTCGTCCGAGTTTATTATGTGACACGTCCGGCTCTGCCCCGCTCGGGCACTTTGGGCGCTTTGGGCATTCTGGGAGTGGACCACGTGAGCAGGGCGGGCCTGGGGGATGGGGCCAGCTTCGCCCACGAAGCCGCCCGCCGCAGCCGGGCCAGGTGGCTCGATTGGCACGTCAGAGGGAGGTGCCTGCCGTTGTGCGCATCCCTCCGCAGTTGGTGGAACTCCGAGTGAATGAGGGATGCTATCGGCCGTTCGGGCTTCCTTACCTTGGCATCTGGGGGTCGGGTCCGCTGGAGTCACACCCGCTGAGGCTGGCGTCTCGTCGGTCTGGGTGGCAGACATGACACCGGTCCCGATGGGTGAATGTGGGCGAGGCCCAGCGACTGGTGTTGGGCGCGAGCTTGGGGCAGGCGAAGACTGCTGCGGGCCTGGGCGGAGAAGCGGAATAGGGGGCTTGAAGCGGTCGTAGCGTGGCCGCGGTTTCCTCCATTCGCCGCGATTGTGTCGCTTGTAACCGGCAGTGGTGAGGGCAACCTCGACGACCAGAGCAACGAACGTGTCGATGACCTCGAAGGGGGCATCCAGGGCCGCACAGGTCTCGCGTTCGATCTGCATTTCCAGGCGTTGGAGCTGGCGACGGTCGCGGGCCTCGATGTCCTCGCGGGCCGCGCGTTCGGCCTCCGGTCCGCAGCCGAAATATTCGCGGACGACCTTCCCCTCGACCCGCCTGGTGCGGGTGTAGTACCGACCCTTTTCCCAGCCCATACGAACGTCCCGTCTATGCCGTGAATTGTGTCCGTGGTCTTGCCCGCCAGTGGAGACTGGGGGTAGAGCCCACTCCAGGGTAACCAGGTGAGTTGCCTGCCGCTGAGAGGGGAGGTAACCGAGGGCTTCTGCCGGCTTTGTACTTTACCCCGCTGAGCCTACTGGCCCAGCGGGGGCTTTGTGTGGCGAAGCCACACGCCGCGAGATACCGTTTCGCCGGGCGAGAAGTCTCGCTACTGTCTCATCTGCTCGACTTCGCGAGGAAGTTCCCGGAGTCACTCGATACAATCCCTGGTGTCGGCCGGTCCATCAGGAGATCGCCCGCATGGAATACGACCTGATCCGGCTGTTTGAACACCCGCTGAAGTTCCGCCGTTTCCTCCCCGCTGCAATCGTGATCTTCGGGGGGAACAGGGACACGGGGCAGTGTGAGATCGCAGTCGAGTGGAAGATGCAAGCGTCAGGCACTGCGAACAACGACACCCTCACGCTCTCCTGGGATGTGGAGACGCTCCGCCCGTGGTGCGCCGAGATCGATGAAGACCTCCATATCCTTCGGACCCTTGACGATGATCGAGCCACCCAGGTTATGGAAGCAGCGGTCATTGTGGCGGTCGCGGTCATGGCCCACGTCGAACCCAACACCCGCTTCACCCGCCGGTCGGCGACCCACAGCCGCCACGACTACTACCTGAACGGAACCGACAACGAAATGATCGAAATTGCGGGGCGGTCTGATCATAGACTTGCTAGTTTGTTCAAAGGAAAGAAAGCCCAGAGTGATGGCAACCCAACCCTACGCAAACGGTGGGTGAGCGTGACCATCGTTCGGAAAGGGCCACGGAAGGGACCACAGAACCGGACGGAGGGGCTCCACCCATGAGCATCATCGAAAGCCCAGAATATCGTCAACTGGCACTCGACTCGTCGAATGACATGATCGAACATGACGCGAGTCGGGGGCTGGGTCGGTACGCCCAGGCAGCGATGTTCATCCGGCAGGCCGGGGTCGGCCGGGCCAGGATGGGGCGGATCATGTTCGATGCCGGGCAGTTCGCGCGAGCCGCCGAGGACTGGCTTTCGGCCGCTGCGTGCTTCTATCTGGCTTCGGCACCCGCTCAAATGAATTCCGGAATCGAACTCGTCCGAGACCTTGATCGCAAGGGGCACATCCCACCTGAACGGCGAGATCTTAGGGCCGCGTTGAAAGCACGCAGGAAGGAACTGCGAACGCTTGAGAAGAAACTGACTCAGTTCGACAACGAGTTCCGCACTCTGATGCTGGCCCACAACGGCACCAGCACTCAGGAAACGCTGGATTTCTTGGTTCGGCACGTCCGGGATCTGCCCGGTTTATCGAAGCTCCACGCTGCGATTGCCCAGCAAGCCTTGCAACTCGGGCAACCATCGCTCGCGAATCAGCACCTGGAATGGGCTAGGAAGTTCGACTCCGGCATTCCCGGCGACCGTGCAATTGACCCGCCGAAACCGCACGGAGAGATTACACTCGTGACCCCCGTTGTGACGGACGAGTACAGGCAGTTGGGGTACGAGACGTCCAACGACATGATCCGCCACGACACCCGTCGGTTATACGGGGAATACGAGGAATCTGCGTTGCACATCCGACTGGCCGGGATCGGCCGGGCCAGGATGGGGAAAATGATGTATGATGCCGGGCAGTACACGCAGGCGGCCGAGGACTGGCTCGCTGCCGCTGCGTGTTTCTACTTGGCATCAGACGGGGGGCAACTGAAGACCGGAATCGAACTGGTCCGAGAGCTCGATCACAAAGGGTATATTCCACCCGAACGGCGAGATATTCGTGCCGAGTTGCAACAACGCATGAAGGAACTCCGGACGCTTGAGGAGACACTGATTCGGTTCGTCCAGGACTACCGCGCCTTGGTTGACCAGCACCCACAGCCGGATCAAGAGCGGCTCGATTTTCTCCGTAAGCATGTCCGGGAACTGCCGGGGTTTGCGGATCTCCATTTCGCGATTTACCAGCACGCCAGGGCACTCGGTCAGGCATCCGTAGCCGGAGAACACCTGGGCTGGGCTGCGAAGTTCAATCCGAACAACCCGGAGTATGTGGGGCGGTACGGCTATGAACTCATCAATTCGGGGCAACCCGCTCGGGCAGTCGAACTCGCCCGCGAGTTCATACTCCGCCAGCCCACCGAACCGACTGTCCGAATCACGCTCGCCCAGGGCCTGATATCACCGTCCGGAGGACAGACACCGGATCTGGAAGGAGCGATGATGGTATTGCAACCCGTGCTAGAAACCCCATCGACCCAGGCGAAGGTTCGACTCGGGGCAATCGTACTTGCTGCTGGCATCCAAGACGCCTTAGGGCGAGAGGTTGAGTACCGCCGACTACTCGATGAATTCGACCGAACAGCCGCGGCACTCCAGACATCGGATGATCGGACGCTGGCTGCGGAGCTTCGTCGAGTGATTACGCGATTGAGGACCAACGGCGAGGCCGTACCCCTTAACGGCAGCAATCAACCGCATACGCGGAATTCTGACCCATGCCCCCCCACATCGACAGGGACCGAACTCCTCACCAACGGCCACAAACCACGTCTTGGTTCTGATCAGTTTGGGCTAACGCCCATCTCTGCTCTCCTTTGGCAAGGATCACCCGCCTCCACACTCACTGCATAACCCGAGGAGCCTCCCATTCCTGTGCCGGCGGAAAAGCGGCCCCACTTCGGGTTTCCGTTCTGCCCAAAGATGTCGTAAATATGCGGAACGGCTTTCTCCGACCTCTTGCACCGCCCGGCGGCTACTCATGCGCGACCGACCGACTCTCGACCTGTTCCTCATCAGTTGGCTCATCCTGTTTCTGGAACTCACTTGCATCCGGTGGTTCCCGTCGCATGTCATGTTCCTGACATTCTTTACGAACATCGTTCTCCTGGCATGCTTTGTCGGGATGTCGGTCGGGTGCCTCGCAGCGCGCAACCCGACTCGCTATCTGGACCGCACCCCCCTGTGGCTGGCGGTCGCAACGGCGACCGGCCTCCTGGTCGAACAGTTCCGCATGAAGTTGCTTCAGTTCATCGCGATCGGGAACCGCGCGAACCCGGATGTGGTGTTTTTCGGTGCGGAGGCTGGAGACACCATGTCTCTTCCCTTTCGGGTGCCGCTCGAAGTCGTGGCAGGGATTTTTTTCCTCCTCATCGCGGTACTGATGGTTGGCCCCGGACAGGAAATGGGACGGGCGTTCACACGGGTTCCGGGCCGGGCCAGGGCCTACTCGGTCAACCTGCTCGGAAGCCTCGTCGGGATTGTCACGTTCGCGGCCTGTTCGTACCTCCAGCTCCCGCCACTCGTGTGGTTCGCTGCGGTCGCTGTGGGACTGGGATATTTCGTCAGCCCGCTGGGCAACCGGTCTCAATCTGCCGCCGCGAGTCCGCGCCCCTTCTCAGTCCTTCCGTATGTGTTCCTGGCCATCGCGGTTCTCTTCAGCGTATTCACCTCCGGGTTCTTCCAGGTCCACCACCGGGATACATTCTGGTCGCCGTACTATCGAATCGATCTCGTCACCCGGATCAAGCAGGGCGAGAGAGATATGCTGGTGAACATGATCGATACCAATCTGGTCGGCCACCAGATCATGGAGCCGCGCGTCCGGATTCCGACAGCACGATACGCCAACTACGCGCTGCCGTACCTGTTCCAGCGAGATGTCACCGGGCCAGACGGGAAACCGGCGTGGCCGCCGATCAAGCGGGTGCTGATCATCGGGGCTGGCAGCGGCAACGATGTCGCCCGTGCCCTCCAGTGGCTGCCCGCCGATGCTCAAATTGATGCGGTCGAGATTGACCCCGTGATCCAGAAACTCGGGGTCGATAACCACCCCGACCAGCCGTACCAGGATCCCCGGGTCCATGTGGAACTGAACGATGGCCGAAACTTCCTCCACAGCGCTCCGCCGGAGACCTACGACCTGGTCATCTTCGCCCTCGTCGACTCGCTTGTCCTCCACTCCGGCTACTCGAACCTCCGGTTGGAGAGTTACCTGTTCACCGAACAAGCGTTCCGGGATACCCGCCGGGTTCTGAAGAAGACCGGCCTCTGCGCGGTGTACAACTACTTCCGCCACGGTTGGTTAGCGGCCCGCATTCGGACCGAACTGCGCAACGCCTTCGAGGTCGACCCTGCGGTTCTCGTCCTCACCGAAGCGGGGAAAGATACGGTCAAGCTCGACGACTTCGACCCCGATGCGTTCACCGCATTCCTTGCCGGATCAGAGGAGGTGATCCGCCCACTCCGGGCGAAGTTCAAACAGAACGACAACTGGTACTGGGTGCCCGGCGACAGGCCCCCGCACCCCACCGGGACACCGGGACGATTTGGCCGCCATAATCCGCCACCCCTTCCCCCCCCCCCGGCTGAAGCTGCGTCGCTCAATCCGAGAATGATTCCTACGGACTGGGTCCCCATCCGGATTGCCGAGGTCGAGGATCTGGGTCCGCTCCCGGTCGCAACCGATGACTGGCCGTTTCTTTACGTCCGGGAACCGTCCATTCCGCTGGTCACCTGGCGGGGGATGGCGATGATGGTCCTCCTCTCTGTGGTTCTCTGGTGGGTGTTCCGGCCACGGGGATCGGAGCCGGAATCGAGTATCCCCTCTGACTACTCACTCGCAGCTCGAAGCTTTTTCCTCGGGGCCGGGTTCATGCTGGTCGAGACGAAGGCTGTGGTCCACATGGCGCTACTCTTCGGCAGCACCTGGATGGTGAACACGATCGTGTTCGCTGCGATCCTTCTGATGAGCCTTGCGGGAAACCTGTATGCGGGCAGCCTCCGGCCAAAACGACTGGAGCCTTATTACATCGGGCTGTTCGCTACCCTCGGACTCGGGTTAGTGGTCTCACTGGATGCTTTCCTGGGCCAGGACCGTATCGTTCAGGTGGCCGGTGCGTGTGCGTTAGTGTTTGCCCCAATTGCCTTTGCGGGGGTGATCTTTGCGACGAGTTTCGCCCGCTCGGCCCGACCGGATCGAGTCTTCGGGGCCAACGTGGCCGGGGCACTGGTTGGTGGGTTGGCCGAAAACGCCTCTGTCCTGATCGGCTTTCAATACCTGTTATGCGTGGCGGCCGGATTTTACCTCTTGTCAGCTGCCTTCGGGAATCGCACACTGCCCGCTATCACGGCAGAGAAGCGCGTATAATCCCCATGATGACCCGACGGAGCACCACGACCGACACTGCGGGGAAACGGGATTGCCCATTTTCCCCGCAACTCCTCCCGCCTGATGGGCCGGGAAAACGCACACGAACGATATTGCGGCAGTCCCGTCTGGGTCAGGCCGGAGGGTTTTGTCGGTCGCCGAAACACAATTGGCATTCGGTTTGTAACGGGTCTGAGCAAGCCGACCCGACTTTTCAGCCGATGCCTGTCCTGGTTGACAAGCCGGGTCGCGTCTGGCTCGATAAGATCCACGGGGCGTATCTGATCTCACCCCGTCCCACATCCTACCCCTGCCCTGCCCAGGGTCGGGCCGATCATCCGAGGGTGCCCCCATGCCGGAGGTGAATGACGACGAGCCGGCCGAGACGAGCGCTGGCCTGTCGTGGCGGCGGGGCCGGACGGTCGCGGAAGTCGCGGCCATCCGCAGCGGACGTGAAGCCCTGTCGGTCGAGCTGGCGCTGACAATTTATCGCCAGATGGTTCGGACCCGGGCTCTGGAAGAGCGCAGCATCAAGATGTCGAAGTCGGGTGAAGCGTATTTCTGGATCGGCGGGCCGGGGGAAGAAGCCACCAACGTCTGCCTCGGTCTTCAAGTTCACAAGGGCCGGGGACCGGCCTTCGACTACCTTCACCTGCACTACCGCAACGCCGGGGCCATGCTCGCAATGGGCATGCCGATGATCGACCATGTCCGGCAGCTCGCGATGCGGGTGACCGACCCGCACTCCCGCGGCCGGAATTTCGTCGGCCACTATTGCGTCCCGGAGTGGAATGTGCTCCCGGTTTCGAGCGTGATCGAGGTCCAGTTCGCACAGGCTCCGGGCACTGCACTGATGCAGAAGCGACATGGTGGCGAGGGGTTGACCCTCGTTGTCGGCGGAGAGGCCGGGACATCCGAAGGCGACTTCGAGACCTGCCTGAACTGGAGTACTCGCCCCGGCTATCAAGTCCCGGTCCTCATGGTGGTCACGAACAACCACTACGGCATTTCCACCGACCTGAATACAATCCGGGTGAACCGACCGATCGCCGACCGGGCCATTCCCTACGGAATCGAGGCCGAGACGGTCGATGGGAACGATCCGATCGCCACCTGGCACGCGATCGATCGGGCCATGAGATACTGCCGACGGGAGCGGAAGCCGTTTCTACTCGAATCCTACGTGAGCCGCCTGCATGGGCACTCGTCGAGCAGCGGGGCTCAGCGGGTGTGGGACCAATCCGACCCGCTTGCCCTCTTTGAACAGAAACTGATTGACGACGGAGCGATCGACACCCAAACTGTGGCTGGGATGAAAGCCGAGGCCAAGGCCGAGGCCGACGCGGCGGTTGTCCAGGCGATGACCGAGCCCTCTCCCACCGCCGAAGACGTGTCCACCTTCACTTACGCCCCCAGCAGCGTCGACGCGGTGTACCCAGGGGATTACACGGATCTGCCGGGACGAAACCGGTTTAAAGTTTAAAGTTTAAAGAGTTTAAAGTTTAAAGATGAAGACGGCAATTGCGCAACATAGGATCGCAGCTCGTGTTTTTAACTTTAAACTTCTTAAACTTTAAACTTTAAACTAATAGATATGGCCACACTTGTGCAAGCCGTTCGAATGGCCCTTCATTACGGGGAAACGCACCTCGGCGTCACCGATGTGTTTGGTGAGGATGTTGGTCCGCCACTTGGCGGCGTGTTCACTGCGACCCAGGGACTCAAGACAGCCTGGAATTCCCCTCTTGATGAGCGAGGCATCCTTGGAACTGCGATGGGGATCGCCTACGCGGGCGGACGACCGGTCTGTGAGATTCAGTTCTGCGACTACGCATTCAATTCCATCGACATGCTGAAACTGGCCGGGAACCAGCGGTGGGCCTCGGCCGGTGGGTACGACATGCCGATTGTCGTGATGACCCCAAACGGTGCAGGTATCCGCGGTAGCCTGTACCACTCCCACAGCTTTGAGAGTTGGGCCAGCCGGTTGGCCGGGTGGAAAGTGGTGATGCCCTCGAACGCCCTCGACGCTTATGGGCTTGTTATCGCTGCGATCAAGGATCCCAATCCGGTTTTGGTTCTGCTCCCGAAGGCCCTCCTGCGAGCCAAGTGTGACCGACTCCTCCCCGGCGAACCGGCCGATTCCGAGGATCTGTGTCGGATGATCGATGCCCCGATTGGGAACCGATCGGACTGGGAACCGCAATGGCCGGATCTTGAGGAGTACATCGTCCCAATCGGCTCCGCCGACCTCGTTCGGGAGGGGACAGCAGCCACTGTGTTGAGCTACGGCCGGACATTGCCGCTGTGCGTTCAGGCAGCCGACGAGTTGGCCCGCGAAACCCCCGGATACACCTTCGACGTGATCGACCTGCGAAGCATCTTCCCGTACGACTGGGAGCGAATTTCGGCGAGCGTGGTGAAGACTGGCCGGGTGCTGATCGTGAACGAGGACACCGAGGTGACCAACTTCGGCGAGCACCTTCTGCGGCGAGTGGTGGACGAGCACTTCTACGATCTTTCGGTTCGCCCCCGAACACTCATGGGCAAGCATCTTCCGGGAATCGGGATGCACCAGACCTACGAATCGAACTCTGTCCCCCAACTCGGGAATATCCGGGACGCCATGCGGGAGATCGCTTCGGAACCCGCGTGAGGCTCCGCCAGGGAGTGATGCGAGCTCGCACTTCGCCTGGGGATCGTGTCCTGCGATCTACCAGTCGAAGAAATCGCGGCCATGAGCCATCAACCCGCCCGCGTGAGCGGTGGCGACAACGAGCAGAATCCCAACTATCAGCGCCATTTGAACACCCCGGCTCCGCACCCCGGTGCGGGCGTCCCGACCGGCACCCAGGGCCGTGCCGATCACCCACACCCCGGCCGCCGTTCCCAGCCAGCGGTGAATGGCCAGGAGTTGAGGGTCTGCGACCCCATTGCCGCCCGAGGCGTGAACCCAGCCGAGTGCGACTGTTGGCACGATCGCAACCGCCGTAACTGTCAGGCAAAACTGCACCGTCGCCGACGGAAACCGGCTGCCCCGCAACGCTGTGAGCAGTTCCGCAACGCCTGCCGTGAGCAGCAGGGCGATCGGGAAATGAAGCAGGAGCAAGTGGAACTTCCCCACCAACCGCACCGCCCGGATAGCCGGAGACGAGATCGTGGAGCTGTCCACGATCGACAGTTCTGTGCGAAGCGAGGAACCCGCTGTTCCAGACACAGGGGAAGAGATGTTCGGGGCTCCCGCCAAGATCCACTCGCGTATGCTCTCCTTCTCCGCCGTAGTCAGCGGTCCGGATGGGGGCATTTCGTCGCGCTGGACAAGAGCCCACAGTTCCGACTCGTCCGGGCGAGACGGAATCACCATCTCCGGATTCTGTGCCACCCGGCCAAGGTCCAGAACGTATCCAAACCTCCCCTTCGGTTTTGCCAGATCAGGGCCGTGGCATCCCGCGCAACGGACCGCGAAGATGTCTCGGACTTCGTTCCCGAGTTGCCGATCTGGCCCCGTCACCGGGGGTTGAGCAGAAGCGATTTCCGCCGGGAGAGCCGTCGCAAGGGCGAGGACGAGGGCTGTTACAGTCCATCTCATGGGGGGAACACCTCGAAGGCAAGTGTGAAGCAGAGAATCCCGAAGGAAGAGGGGGTGAGAACAACTTGGATTCGACACCCCGCTCCACAATTGACAAAGCAATAGAGCTGAGCCCTCGTCTCCCGGGCATCAGCCTTGGGCGACCTCAAGCGTGGAATCCACGATCGCGAGAGAGCCGGGGTTTTCGACGTAGGACACCACCGAGATCCCGAGTGTGCCCTTGAGCTTGCTGGCCGGCAGGTTTCGCATCGGCCCAGGCGTGCCCTTCCCGGGTTCGGACTGGGGGAACGCGGTCGAGCGGGCCGTGTGGAACGTGACCCTCCCCTCGACTTTCTGCATGACCTGATGGATGTGCCCGTTAAGCACAGTCACGGAGCCGAACCGCTTCAGGAGCGCGAGCGCCTGCTCGGAATCCCGAGTGCCCCAGCCCCACTTCTCGTAGACCGCCCATAAGGGGACGTGAGCATACACGACCACCGGTGTGCTGTCCTTCAGCCCGCCGAGATCCTTCTTGAGCCACGCGAGCTGGTCGGCCCCGATGACCCCAAGACCGCCGTCACCACTGCCCGATTTGGCATTGGCCACGTTCACCAGGGCGACGAAGTGGACACCCTTGTAATCGAAGCTATTCCAGCCGAGCCCCTGCGTTGCCTTGCCGTACCGCGTGAGGTACTCCTTGTTGCCGTCACCGTCGAAATCGTGTTCACCCGGGACGTAGGCCACTGCCCCTACCTTGACCCCCTTGAGAATCTCGGCCACCGCATCGAACTCCTCGGGCTTGGCGAGGTGGGTAAGGTCGCCGGTGTGGAGGAGGAACGCTGGCGGTTCGGGCAGGGCGTTGATCCTGGCGACTGTTTGCTTGAGCGTCTCGGCGACGTTCTTGTTGGGGTCTCTGGCAAAGCCGAGGTGGCTGTCGCTGATCTGGGCGAACGTGAAAGTGGACTGGGAGGCCGCGGCGGCTGGCTGCCCCAAGGCGCGGGAGGTCGCGACCCCACCACTCACGCCCCAGACCAGCCCGGTCCCGACCCACGCCATACAGCGAAGCATGCCCCGCCGGTCGATCCCGTCATCATTGGGTTGGGACTGCTGATGGGACGGCTCGTTCGTGTGATTCATCACTCTGTCCTCGCGGTTAGGGTCACGAATGGCTCCGGACTCGCAGACCGGTCGGCCTTCGCCGATACCAGACCGGTGCGACCATCGAAAAATTCCCGCCGCGAAAAAAACGAAAGCTCGGGAATAAACGCACTGTGAGTTCGGTAGTGTACCTGTAACGTGTGTCGGCTCACCGAGGAGCAGAGGGACAAGATTGGATTCCGAGGAGCGGAAGAGGTTCGAGCAGGTGACCCTGCCGCACCTGGATGCCGCGTACAACCTGGCCCGGTGGCTGACCCGGGATGAGCACGCCGCGGAGGACGTGGTTCAGGAAGCGTTTTTCCGCGCGGCCCGGTTCTTTGCCGGCTTCCGCGGAGGGGACGGGAGGACGTGGCTGTTGGCGGTGATTCGTCGGGCGTCCTTCGACTGGCTCCGAAAGCGGCGAGGGAGCGCGGCATCCTTCGACGAGGATATCCATGACCGTGGCGACGAGTCGATGAACCCCGAGGCTCTTGTGATCCGGCAAGACGACGTGCAACTCCTCCGGGATGCTCTGGAGGAGTTGCCCCCGGAATACCGCGAGATTATCGTGCTGCGTGAGCTGGAGGGGTTGAGCTACCAGCAAATAGCGGTCGTGATCGATGTGCCTGTCGGAACCGTGATGTCGCGGCTGTCACGTGCCCGCAGGCAACTCCAGCGACGCCTGGCGGTGTGCGCAGGTGGGGAGGACTGACATGGATTGCCGCGATGTCCAGAATCTGTTGCACCCCTACTCTGACGGCGAGTTGGATCTGATCCGGCATCTTCAGATCGAGAACCATCTGGACGACTGCAAGGAGTGCGCAGAACGTGCGAGAAGCCTGCGACAACTGCGAGGAGTTCTCGCCTCCACCTCGCTTTACCATCGCGCTCCGGACGGACTTCAGGCGAAACTCCGGGCCACTGCGGAACCGCTGCCCACGCCCTCAGGCCGCACGGGCCAGCGGCGACCGTCCGCAATGCTCGCCGCGATGGCAGCCGGAATCTTTGTCCTCCTGGGAGCCGTGACAGCCGGGTTCCTCTTCTCCCGACCTGGGACCATTGATGACCGCTTCGCCGAGCGAGTGGTGGCGGGCCACGTCCGCTCGCTTCAGGTCGCCCACGCAACCGACGTGGTGTCGTCCGACCGGCACACAGTGAAGCCCTGGTTCCTGGGCAAGGTGAACTTCTCGCCCCGGGTGCCGGACCTGTCGCCGCAGGGGTACACGCTCTCGGGCGGCCGGCTGGATTACCTGATCGATCGGCCGGTCGCCGCGCTGGTCTACCACCGCCGCGCTCATCTCATTAATGTCTTCACCTGGCCGGCACCAGACGACGGCGAGCAACCCGTGCGGTCGCTGCATAGGCAGGGGTTCCAGATCCGCTCCTGGCAGCACTCCGGGATGGTCTACTGGGCGATCTCCGACTTGAACGACGTGGAACTCGACGAGTTCGTCCGGCTGTTCCAGGAGCACACCGCGGCGGCACCGGGTTGATCGGGGCAGGATATGCCTCGGAGTCACGCGATGAGTTCCTGACGCCGCTGCTCAATCAGCGCCAAAATGCGTTCAGCAACGTCCCGGTGAGAGATGGTTGCCAGGATTTGCTCCAGATCCCGTTTGATCCGATCGAGATCCTCTTCAGACTGCGAGTCCACCAGGGCTCGCTTGTACTCACGTGTTGCACCTTCGATGTCATCCAGGTGGAGCATTGCAAGAGCGAGATTTGCGCGATAAAGCGGATGTGTCGGATCGAGAAGCACAGCTTCTCGCGACCAGTGAGCCGTAGCAGTGAAGTCACCATTGAGGTAGGCGCACCACCCTCGACCGGCACGAGCTGCTGCCCTGACATGGTCGGAAACACCCTCAAATGCCAAGACTGTATCGAACGCCGCAATGCTTCCCGGCAAATCGTCGCTCTCGCTCTTGGCGGTGGCGAGTGTGATCAGCACCCTGGCACGTGTCTCCAGCATTAATCCGGGCTTGGCCAGCAGCTTTTCGAGATCCATCCTCGCCCCTTTGTTGTCACCCTGCTGAGCACGGACTACGGCGCGGTTGAGCATGGCGAGTGGCCACGAAGCGGGGGCCTGCTCCTCCAGTTCGATCACTTTGGAGTACTCCCGTGCAGCCTCTTCGAGGTTGTTTTCCTGGTGAAAGTTGTACCCTCTGTTGTAATACGATATCGCACGAACCTCCGGAGAAATTCCTGCTATTGTAAGTATGATATCACAAGCAGTACGTACGACTGCATTCATAGTAGACCGTTTTGAACCGGTACGAATGAACGGGATGGATGCTTCGGCTCTTGCCAAATCATCCTGGTTGACGAACAGGAATTGGGCGATCTGGATATCGACGTCAGCCTCGAAGACCTTTCCAATCGACCTGTTTGCTGACGCACGCCCATGCAAGGCATTGAGGCGGTGCTCCAACACGGAAGAAGGCTCCATAATCACCGCAGTGAAATCATCTATCGCAGCTGAGAAGTTTTTTGACTCCAGGTACTTAACGCCGCGATTTCTGAGTGCCAGTACATGAGTTGTCGGCTCCCCGCGATCATTGATGACTACGGTGTAATCTTCAATCGCCTTCTCCGGGTCGTCTGCCAAGCCGTGGACGATGCCGCGGTGCACCAGTGCCGCAACCCTCGCCTCCGGTATTTCGGTGAGCGCCGTGAGTTCCCCGAGCGCCGCAGCGTGTTGCCCGGCCTTCCCTCGACACAGTCCTCGATCCAGCATCGACTGGAGGCGGTTCTCGAGCGATCCGTCCGGGAGGTCGATTACCCTGGAGTAGTCCTCGATCGCTGCTTCGTAATCTTTGTGATGTTGATTCGCGCGGGCCCGGCTAAACAATAACGACGAACGGGCCGCGGGAGTCAACCCAGGCAAAGACAGCCCTTCGGTCAAGACTGCGAGGCATTGGCGATACCGTTTCAGCCGCTGCTCCGCCTCTCGATCTTCTTCGTTGACCAACTCCCGCACCTGACTTGGCTTCTGACTCCATTGCAAAAGGCAGTTGCCCCACAGTCGGTAACCGGTTTCGCGCTGTGGGGCTTGCGGGTGCGTCAGGATGCGAAACATGCGGTCGGCAGCGCGGTAGTCTTCGTCGGTTCGAGGCGCGAATCTCGTGGCGAGTTGCTGTAGGAAGGGGAGCCCAACTTCTGGCGATTGGGTTGTAAGCCGCACGATGGATTCAACCGCACTTCGCCACCGCGTATTGTCGTTGGGTCCGTAGGTGTATTGCGTGACCCGCAGGGCGAGTTGAGAAGGGTGATCTGCAACCATAGAAAAAATCTGGTCGCACAAAGTGCTGTACTGGATCGTGAGAAACTCTTCGGGATAGTCACGAGCAAAGATCGCCTCTCGGAGTGCAATGTGGGGATTGTACGATAGTTGGTGAATGATTGGGACGCCGGTTTTTTCGAGAATGGTTTGTAGCCGTTCGCGCTTGAGCGCGATCTCGCCTGCGGGTACCGGGCTCGCCACCACGAGGGTCGGCTTCGGACCCAACCGAGGAGAGCTCCAGGGTGGCGTCAGCACATCCACTTCGTCCCATACGGGTGTGTTGGCAGTCTTTGGTTGATCGATTCCGACATCCTTCAAGAAGCGGACGGTACTGTCGATGTTTTGATAATTGAGGCCGGTCAGCACGACCATCCGATCGGTGAGTGGACCAAAGCAAAGTCCCCCGACCTCAGTGATTCCGGTCCGACTATCGAGGAGCACATAGTCGTAGTGGACTTGCTCTGGGCCTGCCTGGCCGTAGTATTCGGGGACCGCTCTCGGGATCTTGCACGCTTTGAAGAAACCCCGAAGTATGGCACCGACCCTGTTCAAGTGGTCTTGCGATGCGGAGGACAGCCGGAGGCTAATGAGCCGCTCGTAATAGCTTCTATCGCGATCCACGCCGATCAGATCGATTCGACCCGGTGGCCCGAAGAGTGTGTTCAAATATCCATTTGTGAGCCGTTCCGGCTTTATAGGTGTTGTGTAGTCCTCAATTGGGGGATAAGCGGACTGGAGGGACGGTATCCCTTCGACCGGTTCACCGTCTCTGGCCGCGACCGTGTTCGCCCAAGCTAAGAGGTCAATCACGTCGACTGCGGCAGGCTCCCCTAATTCATCAAGGCTCTTGAGGAACACTCCGAGTCCTGGGGCCTCCATGTCCAGATCCACGACCAAAACGTTTCGCCCGCGGCGCGCCATGAAATATGCGACGTTGGCGAGGGCCATTGTGCGACCGACGCCTCCCTTGAAACTGTAAAATCCGACAATGTAGGGAGGGACGCTCATTTAATAGACCGGCACTTTGAAGGCATGCACAGTGGCGATTCCCGTTAGCTGGTCGCTGGGCGGAAGACAAAACGGTCGTTCGTGCGAAAATAATTTAACCGCTGTCTCGAACTCCCGCCATGACACCTGGGGAAATTCTCGGTGGATGAAGCAGTCGAAGGTCCTCCGAGCGTGGTCCGGACTGGCGATCACCCACTGTGCCGCGGCATACCGGAGATAATGCTCGTATCGTAGCCTCGATTCAATCGACGCACACAGACCAAGATCTGCTAATTTCTTGATTTTTGTCCACATGTCATCGGATCGCGCTGGGAGCAGTCTTTCGGACTTGTTTAGCAACTCCCGTCCCCACAAGTTGAGTAACCCCGGTGCTCCCGCTCCGCTGGCACAGGCCGCACGGTAGTTTCCCCCTGCAACGGGCTGCCAGTCTTGCAACACTCCTGGGTATTTTGGTGGCTCAATCACCCCGAGTTCAGCCAAGAAGGAATCCTTGTACCAGACGACCTCGGCCAATCGCATACCGGCCCTGCGAAACGGCATCATCTGAAACAGGTTGATCGGCTTAGGCAGGAGGGTCAGCCGCCCCTGACTCTCGAATGCATCGATCTCCTCGCGAGTGTGCGCAGGGGGGGGCACACCGTCCACAAGCCGGGAATAGCGGTCGGTTGAACGCTGACGAACTATAGCCAGGTCACGCCCGCACTCGACCCGTGGGGTGCCATTGAACCCGACCACCTCCAAATCATTCGGATCAATGTTGGCTAAAGACCTAGCGTGGCTTGTATCCATTGTTCCATCCTCCCACAGAAATCGGGATCACCGGCCGGGGTGATGAGTCTCCCGCTGAGCAAAAACCGCTCCAGCGGCGAGGGCACGCCGTCCGGCCCGGTAAGTGGAGTCAGATCGAGCAGCCGCCGCAACTCGGTCATAAATGCTTCCCGGGCACACCAACCGGACAGATGCCGGTAAATCGAGTGGCCTTCGGAGAACCGCACCTCAAACGTCCAGGCCCGGTAACTGTTGCCAGGGCGTTGGTAGATTTCCTCAGGGTCCGATCGGACGGGCCGCCCGGTCCAGTATCCGACTCGATCCGGGAAGTACGCCGCGATGTATTCGGCAAAGGTATCGCGCCAGATGTCGAGACGGATCAGGGACTCTCGCCCAAAGCGAGCGAGATCCACGGAGTCAGCCGGCAGGTTCCCCAGGATGTAGCCGAGGATCAGGCCGCCAGTGTCGAACGGTGTCGCCGAGCCGGTGTGCCCTGTCTCGCATTCGGCAGAGTACGCGAGGGCAACGTCGCCGAAGACTGGGCAAGCCCGTCCGGCGAAGAAGTATGCCGACCGTCCCAAGCCGATCAAGTCCTCGGCGTTTCTGGTCGCATCGCTGCAATACTTCATATGATCGGAAGTCGAAATCTCGTGGGGCTCATCAAGAAGTAGCCGCTCAAACGCCACACAGAGGTCAGGTGCGACTCCGTCCCGCAACCCAGTGACGTGGACCAGTGGAATGGCCCGCGCCAATCGATGTCCTTCGGGGAGAGCGTTCCGATACCCTTCCGCCCAATCCGGGTCTGCCGCGACTCGTTGGGCCAAGTCTGTGAGCGGTGGCATCGGTCGACTCAACGGCCCACGGGGAGAGTATTGCGAGGCCACTCCGGGTTGGGGCGGGCGGAGCCTGGCGCTGCTGGTTGCACCCGAAAGTGGAATTGTACGCGGACCGTCCACAGGTTGCACGGCCCAATCGTGGTTCATCCCCTCACCGCGAGTGAACAGAGACATGCGGACCAGAATTGTCGAACTCCCTGCCCAGCCTCCACCAGCTACCGCCCCTTCACCCACTTTCTCAGCTGTTCATCCGCGAGGCGACGACTGAAGCGGGCGGCCCCCGACCGGAGTAGGTGATGGCCGTCAGCGAACTCTTCCTCGGTGGACCCGTCCGCCGCATCGAACATCCGAACCCCGGACTCCGGGACAGCGTCGCGTCGTAGGTCAACCACGTGGCGGACAGACATCAGCGCTCCGGCGGGCCGAGACGGGAGAGGATGGACTGGGCCTCGGCGGCCAGGCGGCGGTTCCCATCCTGGTCAGCCCATGCCCTCAGCAGATCCCGCGCGGCCGGAGTGCCTACCCGCTCAAGCGCCTCCATTGCACGCACACCCTGTAGCGACTCACCCGCGACCGGCAGACGGACCTCAAACGGTGGCACGATGTCCAGAAGACCCCGGAGCCGAAGTGCGGACTCGGCCGATGGGCGCCCCGCCTGCGCCCGGCGGAGGGCTGGCTCGGCCGTTGCTCCCAGGTCGCGGAGTTTCGTGGTCGCGGCCTCGCGGGTGGCGAAGACCTCGTTGTCGAGGTCGGCGATCAGGGCGGCGAGCTTGGGGTCGGGCTGATTCGGCGGCGGCCGAAACTCGGCCGTCAGGAGCTTCATCGCAGCGGCTGGATCTCGGGCAGCCCGCTCCACTGCGAGCCGGGCCTCGACGACCGTCCCCGCACCAAGTCCCGCCCAGGTCGGCATACCCCCAGTGTCAGCCGGTCGCGGCACGGCCCAGAGCGTGATGCTGCCGTCCTTGTGCCCGGTGGCCAGTGTCCGGCCGTCCGGAGAGAAGACGACGGTTTGGGTTGACCCACCCCGGGCGACGATCTGGAAGTTGATATCCGGGGTCGAGTACTCGGCTAACTGCCGTCCAGTCAGGAGGTCGTACAGCCGGACCCCCCGGGCATCCAACATTGCGATCGTCCGGTCGTCCGGGCCGAGCACGACCTGGGCCACCAACTCCGTCTTTGGGAACCGGGCGATGAGCTGTCCGGATGCGAGTTCCCACACTCCAATCACATCCGAGATCTTCTTCCCATCCTCACTCGTCCGTTCCAACCGACCGGCCAGTAGCCGACCGTCCATCGAGAACCAGACCGCCGAGGAGAAGTACGGTCCATCTGCCCGCCTCCCACTCACAGCGAGCTGCTCGCCGGGGGTTCCTGACGGAGTGAACAGCTCGGCCCCGGTGGGGACATGGTACACTTTCCGGCCAAGCACGACCCACCGACCACACGGGGAGAAGGGGGACTGCGAAATGAAGTAATTGCCCGGGGCAGTGAACCGGCCCAGGCGCCGACCACTGGCCGTGTCCCAACTTGTGACAATGAAGTTCTCCTTTCCGCCCGGTTCGCACCCGTGCGTGACCAGGAGTGTCCGGCCATCCGCCGCCAGGGCGTAAGCCCGCAGGCCGTTGTTCCCGAACTCACCCTCCCGGGCACAACCGACCATTTGCACCGCCTGACCAGCAATGGGGTCGAACACTTCAATCTCGTGTGGCTTGAGTTCGTTGGCCTTCAGCGATCGTAGACCGGCGGGTGTGTGGACAAACTGGCGAGTATGCCCTCCGACGGGAGACTTGGTCAACCGCCCGGTTGCCAGCTCCCACACTCCTGCATTGAGTCCCCATCCTGACGCGAACAGCGTTTTCCCACCCGCGAGGAAGGCAACATGTTCGACTGGTCCGCCGAGGCCATCGCTCGAATCGGCCTTGAAGAGAGGCTTGCCGGTGGTCTGGTCCCAACGCTCGAGGATGCCGAAATTCGTCACGACCTTCGTCCCGTCGGCCGACATGGCCCCGAGGGACGGTCCGTACCCAGTCCCGCGGCCTGTCGGCTTGGCGAGCCGTGACGTTTCTCGGCCCGCCCGAAGATCCCACCAGATGAGGTCGTTGAAGTAGTCGATCAGCAGAGTATGGTTGTCTGGGCTGAAGCGGACCGGGACGTTTGGGTGGGCAATGGCGGAGTCTTCCAGCCGTTCAGTCGTCGCTCCGGTCTGTGGATCCGTCTCGATCACCTGGTATCCACGCTGCTTGAACGACGCGGACACGACTGTCAGCCCATCTGGGCTGACAGCGAAACGGCTCCCTTGGTGAGGGAGCTTCCATAACTGTTTTCTCTGGGGGACGTCGAAGCAGGACAGGAACGACCCCTGGCCTGTCGCGCTGATCTGCGAGACCACGATCCGTTTGCCATCGGCTGCGAACTCAGCATCGTAGACATTATACTCAAGATCCCCGAGGTCCGACCCGCTCCCGGTCGAAGTGTTGTACACCCGGAGGAGGGTTTTCGTCCCAATCCGGACGACGGTGGCCAGCGTCTTGCCATCTGGCGAGAGAGCGAGACCACCCACATCCTCACTCCCCGAGGTCTTGCGAAGCAGGATCTTGCCACCTGGCACGTCCCACACCGTCAGGCGGTTGTCGCGGCCGGCCCGGTCAGCAATAGCCGCGATCCTCCCGTCGGCCGAGAGCCAGGCGTGAGACTGCCCCTCGATCCAGACGTCGTTTCGTTGGGAGATTTGACGACGTTCGAGGAGCCGGCCGGTGTCCGCATCGAACCGCTTGACGATCCCCTCGGGCGAGACTGCAATAATCTCCTTCTCATTTTGGGTCAGTGCAAAGGCTGAGATCCCAATGAGCCGCGGCGAGTATCCCAGCCGGGCGATGGCTCCGGCCGGCAATGGGTCGCCCTCGGCATCCGCGGCAAGAGCCTTGGCCAGCGGCTTCTCCGCTGCGGGAGGTGGCAACTCCTTCGGTGGGGGCGGGTCGCCGATCGTCAGGCCCGCTGCGACCGCTGCACACACGATCAACCCGACCGCGCTGCCCAGAGCCGTCCGTACACGAAGGCCACCGACGAGTGTGGCGACCGCCGGAGCACTACGGCCAGACACCCCTGCCGCGACAGTAGCCCGCACCAACTCCGTCGGGGCGGCGGCCCCTCTGGACGTCAAGTCAGCCACTGCCACTGCCGCCGCGAGTTGCACCCCCCGCTTCGCCAACCGCTCACGGAGTAGTAGCCGGGCGCGGGCGAGTCGAGCGGAGAGAGTGCCCTCGTTCACGCGGAGTTCTGCTGCTGCCTCGGCCCGGGATCTCCCCTCGAGGACGCACAACAGGAATGCCACTCGGTGCGACTCGGGCAGTCGGCCGATCTCCTCATCGAGAATGGCCTGGAGTTCGCGCACAGCGGCTCCGGTGCCAGGATCCTGCGGTTGCGCGGGAACTGGGGCAGGTGGACGAGCCGTCCGGGCCGCGATACCCACTCGCGCCTTCATCGCGACTCGGCGAGCGACTCCGAACAAGAAGCCCGTGGTCGTGCCCCACCTGCGGGGCTTCTCGGGGTTCCGGGCGAGTTCGAGGAATGTTGCCTGAAAGGCGTCCTCGGCATCTTGAACGTGACCGAGAATCCGGTGACAGACCCCCCACACAAGCCGGGCGTGTCGTCGAACGATCGCCTCGAACGCGGCCTCATCGCGTGTCTCAGTGAATCGCCGCAGAAGCTCGGCGTCAGTGGCATCGTCCCCCAGCGCGGGGGAGCGGACAGCGGCCAGGATGGTGCGGGTGGCGGACATGCCGATCTCCTCGGATGTATTCTCCGACAAAGAGATGCCGGCCAGGGACTGGAAAAGTTCCTCCGATTCCAAATTTGGGGGGAATTCCACTACCACCCCAGGATGACTTGCCGAGCGACGGGTGGATGGACAGGGTCTGGATCTTGGATTGCGAGCGATTCCCTCATTTCGATTGTCGAACTCCCCATCTGCTCCCTCCATTCAGCGTCCCTTCACCCACCCTCTCAGGTGTTCGTCCGCGAGGCGGCGGCTGAATCGGGCGGCCCCAGACCGGAGTAGGTGGTGACCGTCGGCGAACTCCTGTTCGGCGAACCCGTCCGACGCATCGAACAGCGGAACCCCGTACTCCCGAGATAGCATAGCGGCGTAGGCCGACAACTCGGCCCGACCGGCGGGCTGATAGAAGCTCCGGACAGTCGGCCCCTCCGGGGTTGTGTAGAACGCCACTGAGATACACTGTTTTTGACAGTGATTGAGGAGGTCGCGGACCGCCCGATCAGAGCCCATACCGACCCGGAAATGCGAGAGCGTTGCGGCGATCTGTTTGCGAACCGCTTCGATGCCGGCCGCGCGCACCTCGTCCGAAACCGATTCGGCGGGGTAGGGCAGCCACCCAAATCGATCCAGTTGATCCCACTGGTAGGTCAGCCGGTCCTGCCAGCGCAGCCAGCCGGGTTGCCAGTGGCTCATGAGGCTCAGCCGGTAAACGTACCACGGATTCAGCCGGCTCGCGGCCCACTGACCTCCGAGTACAAGGGGGCGGTCGCAATGAGGGGCGAGCCGACGGACATCTGCGAGCCCCAGCCACGGAGCCCATCCCTTCGCCTGTTCTTCGGCGGGTCCGTCCGCAGCCAGCGCGATGGGGAACCATTCGATGAGGACGTAATCCGGTTTCACTCCTGCATCGAGGACTCGAAGGAGAGTCAGCAGAATCCGGAGTGAACCCGCCCCGGCCTGTCCGAAGTTGTACACCAGCGGCGACCCGGGGGCGTCCGCGAAGCCCATGTCGGCTGGGCTCAGGCCCATCTGCGTGCGAGAACTCCCGATCGCAAGAACGAGCGGGCGGTCAGGGTGCAATACCTTGAGGTGTCGGAGTTGATTGAGCCGGTGCCCGTATTCCGGATCGCGCCACTCGGGTTTCACCGTCTCGACCGACACACCCAACCCGACCTGCGCTGCGAGTACCGCAACCAGCCCGATCAGCATCGCGACTCGTGCCCGTCGGCCCCTGGACAGCGGCAGAGAGCGCGGCCGGGTCCGAGCCAAGATCACAGGCAGAGCTGGGAAGGGTAGAACTCGCATGCCGGATTAGCGACCTTGATGATTATCAGAATGGCCCGCTGATAACGCAGATCTACGAACGCAGATAAAATCTTGATTAAAACCAAGTCTATTTTATCTGCATTTCATCTGCGTCGAAGTCTGCGTCATCTGCGGGCCATTCTTATTTAGAACCCACGGGCCGACGCACTCTCGCCCGAACCGTTTGCTATACGCTTCCGCCCCGGAGCGGAGGAGGTGGTGCCCGTCCTTGAACGCGGCCTCGTCGTCGAACCACCCGGACGCATCGAACACCGGCACCCCGAACTCCCAGCCGAGATCGTCGAGGTATGTCCTCACCCTCTGTCGGGCGGCTGGCGGATACCATCCGCGGAAGGTGGGTGACTCGGGCATCACGAAGAGGGCCGCACGGATGTGGCGACTGCGGCATTCGGTAAGGGCGTCGCGAAACGCGAGGTCGTTCACAGGATCGATGCGGAAATCCTCCAGCAGAAACCCGTATTGCCGCCGGGCCAGGGCGAGCCCCGCCGCCCGCTGGTCGTCCGACCACGCTGCGGAGGGGAAGGGCACCCAACCTTGGAATTGCATCCTGGACCAGAGGAAATCGGGGCGATTCGGGCCTGGCGGGAACGCATCTGCGAGTCCCACATTCGCCATCAACGGAAGCCGAAGCGTGTACCACGACGTCGCCCGGGACCGGAACCAGTCGCTGCGGACCTTCGCCGGGTGGCTGTGGTACGGGTACAGTCGCTCCAGGTCTGCGCGTCCGAGCCGTGTGGTTGGAATGCGGTCGTCCATCGGTCCACGGTCGGCCAGAACGGGTGGGAGTACCTCCAGGAGAACACACTCAGGGACGAGCCCGCTCGCCAGCAGGCGGGCCAGGTTGAGTCTCTCCCCCACCGGCAGGCAGCCAGACTGGGCACAGTTGAACACCAGTGGATCGGCTGGTCCGTTCCCGAGCCCCAGGTGCTCCGGGCTGAGACCCATTTGCGACCGTGAGCCGCCAATCACCACCACCAGTGGGCGGGTGTGCCCGACGGCTTTCTCTCCTCGGACGACATCGACCAGCCAGTTCAGACGGCGGAAGAATTCGGGATCGCGCCACTGTGGCCACTCCGTCTCGACGGCAACCGCAAGCCCGGCATGGGCCAGGATCGCGACCACGATCCCGGTCAGGATGGCCGCGCGAGCCGTCGCTCGGCCGTAAGTCGGCCGGGCGCGACGGACTGAACCATCGCGTGTGACCACGAATTGCAGGGGCGACCGGAGCGTGGTGGCCGGACTCATCACGGTCTTCCAAGGTCGGGGAGCGTGGCCGCCACGGCCGGCCCGAACCGCCGGGTGAACTCGGCGGCTCCCTGGCGGGAGAGATGGAACCCATCGACCAGATAGTCGTCCCCCATCCACAGGCGGGCATCAATGAGCGGGACATCAAGCTCGCGGCAAAGCCGGTCGAGGTTCTCACGCCCGATCCGATTCACCTCGGCCGGCATCCAACTGCGGAATTCGGACGCTTCCGGCAGGTAGGTGAACGCGACCTTCGCCCCGTTGGCACGGGCCAGGGCCACGGCCTCCCGTAGCGCCCGATTCGCGAGTGGGTCGATCGAGTACCCGAAGAACTGCCCTCGGTAGATCTTCTCGCAGTGTTCCAGCCGAATTTTTCGCTGGGCGGGGATCGGTGGGTATTCATCCAACCCTGGCATCCAGCCCCACGGATCGAGATTCGCCCACGCCATCTCCATCCGTTTGTCCCACGGTTGCCACCGCGGACACACCTGGGCCACCAACCGGTGCCGCGAATGGTAGAGCGGGTTGGAGCGGTCCGCTCGCATTTTCCGCTCAGTCTCCTCTGCTTTCGAGAAATACTCGTCCACGAACGGACGGTCGTAGGGGAACAACCGGTTGTGGTCGATCCGATCGGGTTCGTAAAATGGCCCATCCTCGCGAAGGAATGGCGGCCAGTACTCAAATACCACCGCGTCCGGGCGAAATCCATCGGCGTACACTCGTCGCAGACACATTAACTCGATGAGCGGGCCGCTCCCCACGAGTGACATGTTGAACAAAAGTGGGTCCGGGTGGCCAGGAACGTCCGGCCGGGTTTGCTCCCAGGCCGCTGGCCTCAGGCCCATCGACACGCGCGAACTCCCAAGCACGAGCACAACCGGTCGACCAGGATTTTCCGTGATTCGGGCTTTCAGATGCTCCACCCGGATTCCGTATTCCGGATCACGCAACCGCGGCCAAAGATCATCCAACATGACGACGGCGAGCACGTGTAACGCGACAAACACCGCAGCGCACCAGACCACCGCCGACCGGGCCGACCGCCGGGGGCGGGCTCTGGGGGGTGGAGGAGGAATCGGACGTTTGAAATAGCCGCCAACCCGCACGAATGGCAGACGAAGGAACCGGATGATCGCAGCGACAGGGTTCATGGTGCTGGCCGGGTCTGGGTGCTGAGGATCCGGGTGATCCACGGGGCGAGTCCCTCGCGGGAGAGTCGCTCGGTCAAGAGGTCGGCACCAAGTCCGGCCAGGTGATGGCCGTCTTCGATCAGAGGGTCCGGCACCCACCTCCGGGTATCGAACAGCGGAACCCGGTACTCGGCTGACCAGTTCGCGAGCAACCCGTCCAGTTCTCGCAGTCCCTCGGAGGGATAACAGCCGAGAATTTCGGACGATTCCGGCATCAGGACCAGTGCAGCCGGCCAGCCCGCGGTCCGGCACTGGTCGAGCGTGGCCCGGGTCGCGATTGTACCCGGCCCTGTCGGCCGATACCCGGGGAAGTAGTCGGCGTGATAGGGGCTCACCCGGGCCACGAGAGCAGCCCGCACGTCCGGCGTCACCTCTTCATTCAGTCGAGCGAACCCATAGGCATCGGGTTCATGTCCACCATTGAGCCGATGATCGGTCATCAGGAGATAGGGCACATATCGGTCAAGAATCAGGAATCGATAATCGTATATTGGAGCGTATAATCCCCGTTGACCGTGGGTGACTGGCCGTGGGGCCGGGAAGCCCATCTTGCGAGCGATCGGGAGTTCGTCTGGCCGGAGGCGGAACGGCAGCAGCCACCGAGTTTCGGGTGCGTCGGGCCGCTGGCCAGCGAGATACACCGGGTGGACCTCAATGAGCACCACATCCGGCTTCACGCCGTCCTGGATGAGCCGGCGCAGGTAGACCGCCGTGGTCACCGGACCGGCACCGGCCTGTCCGAAATTGAACACTTCAACCGGCCGACCGACGAGCCCGGTCAGGTACATGGCTGCGGCTTTGGCGTCCACCCCATGCAATGTCCGGGACGTGCCAAGGAAGAGGACCGTCACGGGTTTGTCTGGCGGTGGGTTTGGCCCAGGGCGAAATGCCGGATACTTTTTCAACAGGGCGAGCCTGTCGAAATAGAGCGGGTCTCGCAGCGGGGACCACTCCGCCCTGATCGCCACACCGGTGCAAATCTGGATCGAGAAAAAGAGTGCGAGCCCCACCATGACTGCGATCATGCCGCCCTGGCGGCGGTTCTGCTGGGGGATGAGATGAGAGTAGGCGACTCGCTCCGCNNCGATCCAGAAACGGTCACTCGCGGAGCGAGTGACCCACTCTCCGCCTCTGATGCGACAGTCTCTGCGGGTTCCTGTCTCAGAATCTGGATTTCTGACTCTGGGCGTTGCTTCATCGAGCTCGTCCTCCCCGGGCTCGGAAGAACGGCAGGATCGTTTCCTGGAGAAGCCTGTCCGAGAGTGCTTCCGATCCGGATTTGAGCAGATGGTGACCGTCGGTGAATGCGGTGTCCGGGAGCCACTCACGGGCATCAATCAAATCGCACTGATATTCGGTACACAGCCCGCCGAGGAAGCGATGGAGCCGTTCCAAAACGACTGGCGAATACATGGCCCGGAACCCCACTGCCTCCGGCATCAGTACGAGCCGCACCGGAATCTTGTGTTCCCGGCATAGAGCGAGCAAATCGGCGAGTGCTCGTGCTCCGCCCCCATCGGGGTGGAGGTCGCAGAGTATGTCGCGGTATTCCCCGCTCGCGCGCGATAACCCGGCGGCGTATTCCTTGGGAGTGACTGTGGGGAAGATCGGTGCGCCCCACCCGAACTCGTCGCTGCTTCGGCTCCAATCGAAGCGGAGGTGCCACGGGATGGCGCTCGGAAAGACCCGCCCCATGAGTGGGAATCGTAGGGCGGACCACGGAAGCAGAACCGACTCTCGCCATTTCTTGCGAATGGCGTCGGCCGGGAACCCGTACCCAATCACGACCTCGGTCTCTTCGTGTCGGAGGCGATCACCGAAGAGGAACCGATCCTCCAGTGGGCCAGCGGGGGTCTGTGGGCCAGCGGGTTGGTCTGACAGTGTGGGGGGGAGAACCTCGACCAGTAGGAGGTCGGGTTTGTGGCCATCGGCGAGCAGTCGGCGCAGATACACCAGATGCGTGACCGGTCCGGAGGCCGGGATGCCGAAGTTGAACACGATCGCCCGGCCGTCGAGCGCTGTGGCGAGTTGGTCACGCACCCGGCCCGCCTGGAACCCTGCACCGGTCCGTGAGGTGCCGAGCATCACCACCGACGGGGCAGCAAGGTTCGCGGCCTCCTGGCGGGCGAGCTTCAATTCCTTGTCCGCGTAACCCGGATCCTTGAGCCAGAACACACATTCCGCAACGAGTCCAAAGCCGAATTGGAGCACGACCACCGCGACCATTCCAACGGCGATGGCGACCGCCGCCGTTCGCCGCCGGCTGCGCGATGCCCTCTGGCGCGGTCGGACCGGTATCGGCCGCCAGACTCCGAAAGACCGGACCCACCCGGCGACTTGCGTGGTGATCTTCACAGGCAGCCCTGTCCCTTCGCCCTTTCGCACTTCTTCGGGCCGGTTACAATCGTGCCCAGGGCTTCCGCACTGGGCCAAGAACGGCCGCCGCTTTGTGGCTCAAAACCCTGATCTGTGCGGCCGCAGGCCGCTTGTTCTTAGAACTCGTCCGAGATCACAACCGTGTTTTTCGCCGATCAAANNCCAACCGCCTTCCGGCTCCCCCTTCCTTCTTAGGGAAGGGGGTTGGGGGGTTAGGTTCTGTCCGCTCGCTCTTCGCCCCGGATCGCGCATACGTTCTTAGCCCAGGGCGGAAGCCCTGGGCGGGCTTAGAACCGGAAGTAGATGAATGAACTCCCGCTGTCCGGAGCAAGCACCATCGCAGCGCACAGACACACCGCATAGCCCACACCGAGGACCGGGGCCGGAAGGCGAGCGTGGACCCGCTGCCACCACCCCCGATGGACCAGCACATGGCAGATCAGGACAAACCCGGCCGTGTACCAGAGACTACGGTTATGCAGTGGCAGCACCTGACCCATCTGGAGGCTGAAAAGCCGCTCGTACATGATCATGGCCTTTTCAAGACCGGTGCGGGGGTTCGGGATCTCCTTGGAAAGGATTTCATTTGGCTGGAACAGCACCCAACAGAGGGTCACGCAGGTGAACGTGAGGAGAATCCGGAACCCCGTCCCGATTGTGGTTTGCAGGGCGGCATCCAACCGCGGACGAGCCGTGGCGAAATCCTTGAACTGCTTGTGGATCACGAGGAGCGCTCCGTGGGCCACGCCCCACAGAACGTACGACCAGGCGGCCCCGTGCCACAACCCACCGAGGATCATGGTGATCATCAGGTTCCGGTAGTTGAACCACCGACTCCCCCGGCTCCCACCGAGCGGGATGAACAGGTAGTCCCGTAGCCAGGTTGAGAGGGAGATATGCCATCGCCGCCAGAACTCGCTGACGTTGGCTGCGATGTAGGGCATGTTAAAGTTGTTCGTGAGCTTGTACCCGAGCAGGTGGGCAAGGCCGAGTGCCATATCCGAGTATCCGGAGAAGTCGCAGTAAATCCGGATCGCATAGGCTAGCACAGCCATCCACACCGCCCCGGTGTTGAAGTTCTCTGGGTGGTCGAAGATCGGATCGCAGAATACCGCCATCCGGTCGGCGATGGCCATCTTCTTGAACACACCCATCAGGAACAATTGCACCCCGACCTGCACACGCACCCAGTTCCACACTTTCGGTCGACGGGTCTGGGTCAGGAAATCACCGGCCCGGACGATTGGCCCGGAGACAAGGTGGGGGAAGAACAGGATGAACAACAGGAACCGCGGCAAGCTCTTCTCGGCCGGAATCTTCCGCCGGAAGACATCCACCGCGTAACTGATGGCTTCGAATGTGTAAAAGCTGATCCCGAACGGAACAAACAGGGACAGCGCGTTCAGGTCGAGCTTGGCGAAATCCGGGTCTCGACCCATCCGGACCAGGGTGTCGTGGAGTTCGTTCAGGAAAAACCCGCGGTACTTGAAGTAGCACAGAATGCCGAGGTTCATGGTAATGCTGGTCAACATCACCGCGCGGCGAAATCCCGGCCTCTGGGAGTAATCCATGAACCGACCGAAGAGGTAGTCGGCGAAAGTCGTTGCGGTGACCAGGAACGCCAGTTCCGCGCTCCACGCTGCGTAGAAGTGGAAACTGGCGACAATCAGCACCCAGATCCGGGTCATTTGCCAGCGTCGCGGGATCGACCAGTACGTGATGAACACGATCGCGAAGAACGCGAGGAACGCCTGGGTGTGGAAGAACGGGTCTGGGAGCAGACCGTGGAGCCAGTTGAAGTACGAAAACTCGGAGGGGGGTGTCTTGTCGGGGGTTCCGGCGTTTGCAAACAGGCTCAGCAGCATGGCCAACCGTCCTTGGTCGGGATCGCGCTGGCCCCAGCCCGGGTCAGCGGTCGCGGGCGGCGACTATAGCGGAACCGGGAAAAACGGGTCAACCCCGGTCGGCGGGAGGGGTGAGCGGAATAAGGTAACGGCGGGGAAAGAGTTTCCGACGCTCCGGGGTGGCACGATGTCCGAGCAGTGGGATTACAAAAAGGCCGGGCTCGACCTGGGCCAGTACGAGAAGACGATCGCGGGCATCCAACAGCACCTGATCCGCACCCAGGACCGGACCCGAGTGATCCCGCCGCCATTCCCCGCTCGCAAAGGCGGCAAGGGAACCGGAGGGTTCGCCAGTCTGTTCGACCTCGACCCCGGTCGGTGGTTATTCAACCGGAAGTACAAGCACCCCGTTCTCGTCTCCTGTACGGATGGCGTCGGGAGCAAGCTCAAGGTGGCGTCCCTCCTGGGGAAGTACGACACGGTGGGTATCGATCTAGTGGCGATGTCGGTGAACGATCTCATCTGCACCGGTGGGGAGCCGCTTGTCTTCCTCGATTACATCGCGATGCCGAAGGACGACCCGCCGATGACGGAACGGCTCGTCTCGGGGATCGCCGATGGGTGTATCGAGGCCGATTGCTCGCTCGTCGGTGGCGAAACGGCGATCCTGCCCGACTTCTACCAGCCGGGCGATTTCGACATGGCGGGGTTCTGCACCGGGGTTGTCGAGAAAACCGCGATCATCGACGGGCGACGAATCGAAACGGGCGACGCCGTGATCGGACTGGCATCGAGCGGAATCCACTCGAACGGCTACAGCCTGGTGCGGAAAGTGGTCTTCGAGGCGGCCGCACTCCACGTACACGACCTGGTTCCCGAGTTGGGGAAAACCGTCGGGGAGGAACTACTCACCCCGACGCGGATCTATGTGAAACCGATCCGCCGGGTGCTCGGACATTACCCGGTGAAGAAGATGGGGGTGATTCACGGGCTGGCGAACATCACCGGTGGCGGCATGCCGGACAACGTGTCGCGCATCCTGCCACCGGGCAAGCGGGTGTTCGTGCGGCGAGGTTCGTGGCCTGTCCCGCCAGTGTTCGGGTGGCTGCAACAACTCGGAAACGTGGCCGATGCGGAGATGTTCCGGGTGTTCAACATGGGGGTCGGGTTCGTGATCATCACCTCGCCCACCTTCGCCAACAGCATCGTCGAGCAACTCAAGAAGGAAGACGTCCCAGCGTGGGTGATCGGCGAGGTGAAGGAGGGGGAAGTGGGGGTGGAGATTGGCGAGTGAAACGAGTACCGGTGCATCTTGCATGGATTGATTCGGTGGGCCAGAATGAATCACGAACTTGACCCGACCGACGAACCCTCACCCGGAGCCAGTATCATGAACGTGATGATTAAGCTCCGACTGCCACCGGACGCCCGAACCTTCGAGGCCGTCCGCCTATTGCGGGGCCTTGCCGAGGTGCAGTTGGATCAAGGGTACGGGCTCGTCGGCATCGACCCCGAGCGAAACCTGTACATTGTCCGGGGATCAATCCCCAACTGGGTCGATTTTCAGTTGCGGAAGAGTGCGAGCAAGGAAATACTAGAAGCTTATCCGGATGACCCCATCGAGCCTGTGTCGGAGCCGCCGGTCGAACCCGGCGTGTTTTACTGATGAACCCCGCCGGGCGCCGTGCCCACGGCTTTGACTCAAAGTTCCAGGTCACTTTTAAGTGCTTTCCCTGGAGTTACTTGCGCCGAGACTCTCCACTTCAGCACGAATCCTGCTTTATGCAGTTTTACCCTCGATTCAGGACTAATGATAGCGTTTGACACCGGCTGTCCTTCGCTTCCAGCCACTCGGTCGTCAAACTGTACCTCGCCGGTTGTTACCCGGCAACTGACGTTGCCGGTTCGCCAGTTGTTTTCGAGTTACGCGACACGCACGGATCAGGCACACTCACCCCTGCCGGGCGACGCCGCGTTCGACCAGCCCGAAGAATCCCTCGATCACCAGTGCAAGCACTGCGGCCGGGATCGCCCCTTCGAGCATGAGTGGGACATCGAACTTGTCAATCCCGCGGAGGATGGGACGGCCATACCCGCCAGCACCGATGAAGCCACCGAGGGTCGCGGTGCCGACGTTGATGACGGCCGCGGTTCGCACGCCCGTGAGAATGGTCGCCGCAGCGAGTGGCAACTCGATCCGCCACAACGTTGCCCACGCAGGCAGCCCGAGCGCTTCGGCCGATTCGCGGAGGGAGGCAGGGATTCCCGTCAGTCCGGCATGTGTGTTCCGCGCGATCGGCAACAAACCATAGAGGAACAGCGCTGCGATTGCCGGCGGTCTCCCGGTGCCCTGACCAAGCAGCCACATCATCACGGGGATCATGAAGAGCAACAGAGCCAGTGACGGGATCGTTTGAAGCACACCGGTCGCGGCGAGGACGACCTTTCCCAGTTTCGGACGGCGGGCGGCAAAGATCCCCAGCGGCACGGCGACCAGCACAGCCGCGCCAAGTGACGGGACGACAAGCCCAAGGTGTTCGGAGGTCGTCTCCAGCAACCGGCCGACAAGCGATCCATCCGCTGACTCGATCGGGGCGTCTACGACCCCGAACGTGTGACTCAGAAACTCGCCAGCGATCTGCCTTTCGCCTTCTTTGTTCTCCCCCTGCGCGCGGCTGTTCATCCTCTGCATTTCCGGTTCGGAGATGTGCCCTTCGAGCCGCCGGAGCTGTTCCACGACCTTGGGGTGCCGGGCGTCCAGGTCGGCGCGGTAGAGCCAGACGGCTTCGTAGGCGGGGAAGAAGTTGCGGTCGTCGTCGAGTACGAGCAGATCATATTGTGCGATCTCGCCATCGGTGGTGTACACCTCGGTCACGTCGATCGCTTTCTCGACCAGCGCCCGGTAGGCAAGCGTGTGGTTCATCCCCTGCACGTTCGTCTGCGGCAGGCCATAGTGTTGCTTGACGCCGGGCCAGCCATCCGGGCGGTCGAGGAACTCGTGGATGAACCCGAGTCGCAGAGCCGGGTGCATGCGGAGGTCGGTGATCTTGGCGATGCCCTTCGCCGCGGCCACGTCCTTCCTCATGCCGAGCGCGTAGTTGTTGCGGAAGCCGAGTGGCTTGCTGATACGAACGCCGTGCGCTGCGAGCGCTGCAGAGAGATCCGGCGGGTTGGCCTTCAGGATCTGCCGCGTGATGGTGCCGGTGTATTCGGGGTAGGCGTCGATGTCGCCTTGCGTGAGGGCAAGCCAGAGCGCAGGGGTGCCGCCGAGGTCGTCACGGCGGGCCTCGGCCCCACCGAAGCGAGCGAGTTGGGTGCCCATCTCTGCCAGGATCACCGACTCGGTGAACTTCTTTGATCCGACCACGACCGGCTTTTTCGCTGACCCAGAGCAGCCGGGGAGGAGAAACATGAGGGGAACAAGGTAAAACGCCAAGGCGAGCGGTGACTGAAAAGCTCCTCGCGATGTTCGCCGTCCCGGGCCGCCACGGAGGGCGGCCCCTACCAACTGTAGGGGCCGCCCTCCGTGGCGGCCCGGAGTCCACTCGCCCAACAACCGAGGCGGGAACTGGATCGACCCGGCCTTCTTTGCGTTGTCGCGTTTTACCATTTCCATAAATTCCGTTCACACTTCCGCGGGAATCGCGGGTCCACGCTGGGCCTGCACGAACCGGGTGACAAACGGGTCGACCGGGCGGTACCACAACTCGGCCGGGCGACCTTGCTGGACGATCTGGCCATCCCGAAGCAATACGACACGATCAGCGAAGAACGTGGCTTCACCAAGGTCGTGGGTGACGACCACAACCGTTTTGCCAAGCGACTGAAAGATGTCCCGCAACTCGGTCTGGAGGTCAGCGCGAACGAGCGGGTCAAGGGCACCGAGCGGCTCGTCAAGCAGCAGCGCGTCGGGGTTCAGCATGAGGGCACGCATCAGCCCGACCCGTTGCCGTTGGCCACCGGAGAGATGCTGCGGATAGCGGTCGAGTCCATCAACCGGGAACCGGGTCAGTTCGGTCAATTCGGCCACCCGCGAGTCGATCCGCGCCCGGTCCCAACCGAGATGTCGGGCCATGAGTGTGACATTGCCGCGAGCGGTCATGTGCGGAAATAGTCCGCCGTCCTGGATGACATACCCGGTGCGCAGCCGCACGGCATGGTTTGTGTGCGGCGTGACTGGTGTGCCATCGAATGTGATGGTGCCAGCGTCCGGTTTGATCAGTCCGATGAGCAGACGCAATAAGGTGGACTTCCCGCACCCGCTTGGGCCGATGAGTGCGGTGGTCCGTCCAGTCGGTACGGTGAGCGTGAGCGGCCCAAGAGCCGGCCGCCCCGCGTAGACCTTCGTTACCTCATCGAGAACGAACATCGTGCCACTCATCCCTCCACCTTGACTCCCTTCCAGAACGCCACGTACCCGCCAATCTCCTTGGCCGCTTTCTTCGGTTCGGGGTAGAACCAGGCGGCGTCCGGATTCTGTTTCCCATCCACCTCGATGGTGTAGTAACTCGCCAGCCCTTTCCACCCGCAAACGGTGTGGGTGGGGCTGGGTTTGAAGTGTTCCGTGTGGATCGCGGTTGGCGGGAAGTAGTGGTTGCCCTCGATCACGATCGTCTCGTCCGACTCGGCCAGCACGGCTCCGTTCCAGATCGCTTTCGGCATGATGAGTCTCCGGGAGGAAGGTCAGTTCGCTACGGTCAGGTACAGCACGGCGAAGTAGCCGTTCTCGTCAGTCCACGTTTCGTCTGCGCGGAGGCCGCAGTCGGCAGCGCGGCGGGCGAACTCGGACGGCTCGTACTTGTACGAATTTTCCGTGTGAATCGATTCGCCAGCGCGGAACGAGAATGTTGCATCGCCGATTCGCACCCGCTGATCGTCTGCGCTCACCAGGTGCATCTCGATCCGGGACCGCTCAGGGCTATAGAAGGCGCGGTGCCGGAATCTTGCCGGGTCGAAGTCAGCGCCGAGTTCGCGATTGATCCGCACCAGCAGATTCCGGTTGAACGCAGCGGTTACGCCCTGGGCATCGTTGTACGCCGTCTCGAGCACCGCAGGCTCTTTCCGCAGGTCGATCCCGAGGAGGAGTCCGCCGCCGGGTCCGACGAGCCGCGCGATGCGATCAAGCAGTGCGTCGGCTTCAGGCGGATCGAAGTTGCCGATCGTGGAGCCGGGGAAGTAGACCACCCGCCGCGCTGCCTGTACGGGGGGCGCCTCGAACGGTCGCGTGAAGTCGGCGACAACCGGGTAGACGCGGAGGTCGGGGTAGTCGGTGGCCAGTTCCCTGGCGGCAGCCCGTAGGTGCTCGCCGGACATGTCCACCGGTACGTACCCGGCAGGGCGGTCGAGTTGTCCAAGTAGCAACCGGACCTTCATCAGACTGCCCGCACCGAGTTCGATCAGTAGACACTGCGGACCCCACCGGGCGACCATCGCGCCGGCATGCGCGCGCACAATGGCCAGTTCTGTCCGTGTGGGGTAGTACTCGTCCAATTCGGTGATGTGGTCGAAAAGCCGTGACCCGGCCGCGTCGTAGAAGTACTTGGACGGCAGCCGCTTCTGCGGGCGCGACAGGCCGGCGAGTACGTCCGTGAGGAACGGATCGTTGGTCCGTCTCGCGGGACAAATCGTGGTCATGCGGGAGCATCCTTCGCGAGTCGGAGGCCGGAGAATTGCCAGCGGGCGTCGGGCGGGAAGAAGTTGCGGTAAGTCGGCCGGACGTGACCGAACGGAGTCACGCACGACCCGCCGCGGAGGACCATCTGGTTGCACATAAACTTCCCATTATACTCACCCACCGCGCCGGGCGCTGGGCGGTAGCCAGGGTACGCAGTGTACGGGCTGGAGGTCCACACCCACACATTACCGTAGAACGCACCCTCGTCATTCACCGGATGGAGCCTGTTGGAATCCAGGAAATTGCCATTCACTTCCCACTGCCGGGCCTCGATCTCCCACTCCACCTCGGTCGGCAGCCGGGCACCGGCCCAACGGGCGTAGGCGTCGGCTTCGTAATAACTGATGTGGCATACTGGCTCGACTGGGTCGAGAGCACGCATGCCGCAGAGAGTGAACACAGACCAGGCGAGGCCGTTGCGCTCCCAATAAAGCGGAGCCGTCCAGTTGTAGCGCTGGCGCGCTGCCCAACCGTCGGAGAGCCAGTATTCCGGGCGGTCGTAGCCCCCGGCCTCGACGAACCCGAGGAACTCGCCAGCGCTTACCAGGCGCGATGCAATCTCGAACCCGTTCACGTATGCGTTATGCGCTGGCCCTTCGTTGTCGAACGCGAATCCCTCACACTGGTGTCCGATCTGACGTACCCCGGGCGCGTGAGACTCCCACCGCAGCACGGGTGCCGTACCCCTGGGAACGATTTCGGTTGGCGCTGTGTACACCGGCCGTAGCGGATTCAGGCCAAACGCATGCTTCAGATCGGTGAGCAGAAGTTCCTGGTGTTGCTGCTCGTGATTCAGACCCAGTTCCACGAGTGGGGCAAAGGTGTTGAGTGTCTGATCGTCGGCCGCTGTGATCAGTGCAATCGTCCGCTCGTCAGTGTTACGGCGATAGGCGGTCACCTCGGAAACGGTTGGGCGGGAGAGCAACCCGCGATCGGAGCGGGGCCAGCGATCGCCGAGGGCGTCGTAGTAGGAGTTGAAGAGGTAGCCGAACTGCGGGTGGAAGGGACGGAAGTCCGGGACGTGTTCGGCCAGGACAAACGTTTCGAAGAACCAGGTGGTGTGGGCGAGATGCCACTTGGGTGGGCTGCAATCGGGCATGGACTGAAGCTGGTAGTCTTCGATTGCCAGCGGCGCGCACAATCGCTCCGTCTCGGCGCGGACGGCTCGAAACCGGGCAGCAAGAGCTGTTCGGTCGGTGAGCTTCAGCGGCGATCCGAGCATTCCACCTCCTGTCGTTCGGTCTCATGGGCGGGCCAGCATGAACAGCGGCGTCTAAACCCTTTGGTTCTAGGCGAGGAGCGTGCCGATGTCCGGCGAAATTCTCTGGGCGTAAGCGTCGGGCTCGGAGTTTTTGGCGGAATCGCATGTCCCAGGGGGCAACGCCCTGGGCTAAGAACTTCCGGCCAGAACCTAACCCCCCAACCCCCTTCCCTAAGAAGGAAGGGGGAGCCAGAGGGCGGTTTGACTCCACTCTGCCTCTCAATCCAGCGGTTTTGTCCGCTGCTCCTAAGAACGGCCACCGCTTTGCGGTTCAAAATTCTGACCTCTGCCACTGTCGGCCGCCTGGTCTTCGCCCCGAATGGGGCGTTCGTTCTGAGCCCAGGGCGGAAGCCCTGGGCACCCCTGGGCGTAAGCCGGATAAACGTGAACCACTCCCACACGGGGGGCGGGAGTGGACGTGAAGGGCAAACGGTCTGGTCCGATTTAATGCGATTGCTACCCGAAACGGCTCGTAACCGCTCAAATTCGCACCATCGATCTCCACGTCCGCGAAGTGTCAATTTGGGGAGCCTGTGGAGTTTGGGGAAGATCCATTGTGGAAAATGCCCCCAATCCAGGGCGAACGGTAAGAAAGAAGATCTGATGTGAACCCGCCATCGGACCCCAAATCGACGAATTTGTGAGAAAATTCACTGGCGAGGCCATCGTAGTTATTTAAGATTGCCATTCCTTGCGGGCCTCTCCCGCAGGGAACGTCCCACCCCGCTGTGCCTGGAGTGGACAGGCTTCCCACCAAGGAGACAACATGCAGCCTTCGGGACCGAACCGCCGCGATTTCACCAAACTGGCCGCCGCCGCGTTGGGCGGGCTCGTCGCCGGAGCGAGCGCCGGAGCCGACGACAAGAAGGACGATAAGAAAGAGAAGAAGAATCCGTTGCTCTCGGACAAGCACGTCTGCAAGGGACTGAACACCTGCAAGGGCAAGGGCAAGGGTGAGAAGAACGACTGCGCGGGGATGGGGGCCTGTGCCACCGCGAAGGCACACACCTGCGGCGGCGATAACGAGTGTCGCGGCCAGGGTGGCTGCGGAGACAAGCCGGGCGAGAACGAGTGCAAGGGAATGGGCAAGTGCCACGTTCCGCTCGAAGCCAAAACCTGGCCGAAGGCCCGCAAGCGGTTCGAGGAACTGATGACCAAAGATGGCAAGAAGTTCGGTGCGGCCCCGAAATAGTCATCGCCCACCCCGGGCGGGCGACTGGTGGTGAACGTCGAGAGAGCCGGATGACTGGTTTGTGCCTGGTCAAGCCTTGTGTTTCTGCGGAGCCGGGCCGCCACGGAGGGCGGCCCCTACCTCGGCATTTGTAGGGGCCGCCCTCCGTGGCGGCCCGGCTTTGTGGAGCAATCCCGATTAACGGGATGGGTCAGGCATTGCCCTCTCGACGATTACAGCCGGGCGACCGACTCAGGCCCGCCCCGCTCTCTCAATCCCCACCAACAGGCAAGACGATATGCGACCGCCGCGATTCGGCCTCCCGGATCTGGGTCTGGGGGTCGGCCTCCGCACTCCTCACTTCTCGCACATCCTCCGCGAGAACCCGGCCGTCGACTGGTTCGAGATCATCTCCGAAAACTTCATGGATTCTGGCGGCCGGCCGCGGTACGTCCTGGAGCAAGTGGCCGAGCGTTACCCGGTGGTGATGCACGGGGTGTCTCTTTCGGTCGGCAGTAGCGATCCTCTCGACCGGGAATACCTGCGGAAACTCAAGGGCTTGGCCACCGCCGTCGATGCCCGGTGGGTTTCGGATCACGTCTGTTGGACCGGTGTTGCGGGGCGGAACACCCATGACCTCCTCCCCCTCCCCTACAACGATGCAACACTGGCCCATGTCGTTGCTCGTGTGCGGGTCGTCCAGGATGTCCTCGAACGCCCGCTCATCCTGGAGAATCCCAGCTCTTATGTCGGCTTCGCGGCCTCGACCATGCCCGAGTGGGAGTTTGTCGCCCGGCTCGCCGAGGAGGCCGACTGCGGACTGCTCCTGGATGTGAACAACGTGTTTGTCTCGGCCATGAACCACGATTTTGACCCGGTCGAGTACCTCCAAAAGGTTCCCCATCACCGGGTGGTGCAGTTCCATCTTGCCGGCCATACCGATTGTGGAACGCACCGAATCGACACCCACGATGGTCCGGTGATCGACCCCGTCTGGGATCTGTATCGGCTGGCCAACCGTCTGACAGGCGGTGCGGCGACCCTCCTGGAGTGGGATGCCAACATCCCAACCTTCCCCGAGGTCCATGCCGAGGTTCTCAAGGCAAAGCGTCACCTGGCAGGACAGGCGGCTGACCCCGTGTCCGCATCCGTTGTTCGTTCCGCTGTCACCCACACAGGTGCCCCCAATCCGATTGCCCACATGGTTCCCGAGGTGGCGTGAACGGGTAGCCCCGCCGCGCCAGTCGGTGAGATGAGGTACGTATGGCATCCGCGGACCACCCCCTCGACCGAATCCAGCGGTGGATGCAGGCCGTCATGACCCACCCGACAGGTGTCGAGGGTGGTATCGATTCCGACGAGGCCCGTCAGGAGATTGATGTCGGGTTGGGTGAACTGGAACGGGTGCTGACCCGGTCCCGGTCGCTCTCGGCGGCCGACCGTCTCGGGGTGTATTGTGGAGCGTATTACGCCCGACTCCTGGAGTGTCTGCGGGAGGAGTTCCCCACGGTTGTCCACGCACTTGAGCGGGAGCTGTTCGACGAGTTCGCGGTCGGTTACCTGCAATCCTACCCATCACCCAGTTACACGCTCAACGACCTCGGTGCGAACTTCCCGCGATATCTTGCCGAGACCTGCCCTGCTGATGAGGACGAGACCGGCTGGGCGGCCTTCCTGATCGATCTGGCAACTCTGGAGCGAACTTACAGCGAAGTGTTTGATGGCCCCGGGGTAGAAGGACGAGAATTGCTCACCCCCGAGCGGCTCTCGTCAATCCCGCCGGGTCAATGGCCGGACGCCCGATTGGTCCCAGCGCCCGACCTGCGACTCCTCGAACTCCGCTCGCCTGTTCACGAATACACTCGGGCAGTGCGCCGGGAGGAGAATCCCTCCATCCCGACACCGGCCGAAACGCTCCTGGCCATTCACCGTAGGGAGTACGTCGTTCGCCGCCACCTGATCAACCGGACCCAGCACACGCTGCTTAATGGTCTGATCGCCGGGGACACAGTCGAGAATGCGATCGGCCAGTCGGCGGAGCACGCCGGAGATGACCTGGACGCCTTCGCCGCGGACCTTCACGGGTGGTTCCAGACCTGGGCTGCGGAAGGATTCTTCCAGGCAGTGGTGTTGTCAGACTGAGTGGATGGTCTCAATCAGAGGATCTCAGGAAAAGCGGCAAAGATGCAAAGAAGAAAACGCGAACCACGAAATAACGAAAGACGAAATAACGAAATTTAACATTTGATTTTTTCGTTATTTCGTCTTTCGTTATTTCGTCATGAAGTCTTCAATTTCTAGGCGTTTCGGCGCATGTCACTTTTTCGCCTTCTGGTATGTCCCGATGAGTTCCGCGCGGGCCAGGATGTGGTCCCGCATGGCACCCTCCAACGCTGTCTTGCTCGGATGTCGTAGGTCGGGCAACGTCGTGTCGAGGGCGTAGAGCTTGAAGAAGTAGCGATGCCGGCCGATCGGTGGGCAGGGGCCGCCGTATCCGACGCGGGTCCAATCGTTTGTCCCCTCACTTGTGCCGGGTGGCAGGTCCGCGGAGGCGACGGCTTCGACGAGCCCAGTGGCCGACACGGGTATGTTGTACAGCACCCAGTGAACCCACACTCGCTTGGGTGCGGCAGGGTCCGGGGCGTCCGGGTCGGCGGCGATCAGGGCCAGCGACTCGGCTCCGTCCGGGACACCGCTCCAGGCCAGGGGTGGAGAGATATCACGCCCTTCGCACGTGTAGAGTGTGGGAATCGACCCACCCGGCGCGAACGCCGGGGATGTGAGTGTGAATGACATCCAGATTCCTCCTTTGCGTCGGACCCCTCATTGCGAGGTCACGGGAGCTTGACGGTCTCGCCCCCGGCGATGGTGATAATTGCCTTGATCTTTTCGGGCGGTGTGGATGTCGGCAAAAACTGGACCGATCCATCGGCCATACCAACGTGGAATCCGTCGCCGAACACTCCGCCGAGTCGAGGGAGTGGCTTGCCGGGGATGTATTCCAGTTCGTCCGGCTTGGTCCATTCGACCGGATCGGCCGCTTCGGCAACGATGGCGGTATTCGAGGTGCCATCAAGGATCTTGAGAAATCCCAGACCGAAGGCATCTTTCCCAGGTGTTCCGGGGGCAGGCGGAGGCAGGACCGTGCCCGCCCCGGTAAATGCCCGGTAATAGGTGAACCCGGGCTTCCCTCCGCCACCGGGGGGAGCATAGGTCTTGGGCATGAGCGGAATCAGTTTCTTGTTATTCTCGCTGTCCCACGGTTCATTCAACTTGAACTGCTTATACAGGTTCACCTGTTCGATATAAGGCAGGATGGCCACTCGCCAGCTCAGCCCGAGTTTCTGCCCGCTGGCGTCGTAAATCCCGGCGGGAAAGGCGTTGGAGACACTATGGAAGTTGTGCCAGGCGAGACCGATTTGCTTGAGATTGTTGCTGCTGATCTGGCGGCTGCGTGCATCGCTTTCGGGGATGAGGGGTTCGACCTTGCCAGTCGCCGCGACGACCGCTTGATTGTCGGTACCGCCGGCGGCTGATGCAGCGGGGGGGCCGCCGGGAGTCGAAGGCATCTTACCCACCGAGCCGGGTGGGCTACCCGGGAGTGGCAGTGGTGGTGGAACGCCACCCATCCCACCTCCCCCTGGGTTCCCGCCGGAGTCGGTCGGCTTGGCCTTCTTGCAGCCGGGGGTGATCGCTACAACCACAGCCAGCGCGGCCACAATCATCAAGAATCGACAGATCGGAGAGTTCATGCGCGGTCCTTTGTTGACACCCAGCACCGCCGGGTAGAGGTGGAGTGAGATTACGCCCCGGAGGGTGCGAAGGAAACGAAAAAGCGATTGGGTGGATGGAGAGGTGGCGTGGACCGATCCGCGGGATCGGTCCTGGAAATGAAAAACCTCGCCGGGAGAAGTCGCGGCGAGGTGAAAGGTTGGGAATCTCGTTCGGGATCACCGCCCGACGCCGATCACAGTGTCGAACGCCTGGCGGAGTTCCTCGTAGTTCTGCGGTCGGTCAGCGGGGGCTTTGGCCAACATCCACAGGCACAGATCGGAAACGAGCGGGGGGATGCCCTCCACCCGCTGGGCTGGTGGGACTGGCGCAGTGCTCAGGTGTTGGAAGATCACTTGAACCCGGTTGCGACCCTCAAACGGGAGTCGCCCCGTCAGGGCCTCGTACAGCGTGACGCCGAGCGAGTAAATATCCGCCCGGTGATCGACCAGGCTCGCATCTTTCGCTTGCTCGGGGGCCAGATAGGCAGCGGTTCCGGCCAGTTCGGGACCGGTCACCGATTCCGCTCGGGACGCCTTCAGCGCATCCGATTTTGCGAGCCCGAAGTCAATCAGCTTGGCGATTCCGTTCGGACCAATCAGAATGTTGTCCGGCTTGATATCACGATGAACCACCAAAGCTCGCCAGACCGCACCCAGGGCATCGACCATTTGCGAGATCACGTACAAAGCCCAGGCCGGTGGCAGAGCCCCACCGCCCCGGAGGAGTTCCCCTAATGGCCGCCCCTCGACGAACTCGGTGACCAGGTACGGCCACCGGGGATCGAAACCGAAGTCAAGGAACCGGACCACTTTGGGGTGTTTGACCCGGGACAGAGTAATCGCTTCGGTCCTCAGTTGTCGCATCGCTGCCGGGCGGTCATACACGTTCGCCCAGTTCAGGATCTTGAGTGCGACCGGGCACGACCGGGCCGAGTCCCAGCCGCGGAAGACATGGCACGATACCCCCTCGCCCAGTTTCTCCTGGAGGACGTGCGGGCCGACCTGGGTGCCAACCTCTGGAGGAGGAGGTGATGGGTCGGATGGCTCGGGCGGGAGTTCCCGTTGGAGATATCCGACTGCGCGCGTGTCGGCGGATTGCGCGGACAATGTTGCCGTCACATCGAGGGGCGTGGCCGGCGGTGGTGGACGAGGAGTCATACGGTCATTCGGTCCGGGGTCGGGCGGGCGGGTCGGGTCCGGTGTGGGCGGGTCGTCGGTATTCCAGTCCCCCACAGACACGATGGTATACCTCAAGCCGCGGGCCGCGCGCAATGGGGCGGGCCGCTCAGGGGCCAGCCAAACCGGACCGGTCGTAACGGCCGGGTGGGATTGGTGGGCTAACGGGAGTCTAGCACACGCCGTAAAGCGGACAGTACTTTTCGTTCAGGTAAGAAATGAACGGGGCTGGTGACAGTGGGCTTCCGGTCGCCCGTCGGCACAGTTCGCCAGCGCGATACCGCTGCCCGTGCCGGTGAATGTGGCTCACGAGCCACAGCCGTAGCGACTGGAAATCCCCGTGACGAAACGCTCCGTCGAGCGTGCTGCCGCCTCCCGAATCTCGACGGGCGGCATCCATCAACTGCGCTGCGTACAGGTTCCCGAGAGTGTAGGTGGGGAAATAGCCGATCCCGCCGAAAGACCAGTGAATATCCTGGAGGCAACCGCGGGCGTGATCGGGGACATCAAGCTCCAGGAGGGCTTTCACCCGGTCGTTCCAGGCGCCGGGGAGGTCCGCCACAGCCAGATCGCCCGAGAGCAGGCCGAGTTCGAGCTCGAAACGCATGGCGATGTGCAGGTTGTAGGTGGCCTCGTCTGCTTCCACCCGGATGAGTGACGGCCGGACATCGTTCACCGCCGCATAAAACGCATCGCGAGACACCTCCCCGAGAGCAGCCGGGAAAGTCTGTTTGAGGCGGGGGAAGAAATGGTCCCAGAACGGTCGGCCCCGACCGACCTGATTCTCCCACAACCGGGACTGGGACTCGTGGATGCCGAACGAGCACGCGCTGCCCAGGGGGGTGCCGAAGTGCTCGGCCGGGAGGTTCTGCTCGTAAAGCGCGTGGCCAGTCTCATGGAGCACTCCAAAGAACGACTCGCCGAAAAACCTGGGATTGTAACGGGTTGTGATTCGGCAATCCCCCGGTCCGATCCCGGAGCAGAACGGGTGCGAGGTTGTATCGAGTCGGCCCGACGCAAAGTTGAAACCGAACGCCGTGGCCGCGGCCTCCGCAAATACCTTCTGACGGTCGACCGGATAATCCCGGTCGAGCACCGAGCGGTCGGGCTTTTTGAGGCTATTGGCGATCTTGCGGATGAGCGGGACAAGATCTCGTGTAAGCCCGGCAAAAAGCTCCTTCAGTTCGGCCACCGTGGTGCCAGGTTCGTATTCCTCGATCAGCGCGTTGTAGGGGTGATCCTGAAAGCCAACCGCGGCGGCCTCCTGTCGTTTGAGTGCGACGACTTTCTCCAACCACGGGCGGAACGAGGCAAAATCGCTCTTGGGCTTGGCCTCCTGCCAGACTTGCTGGGCCTGAGTGGTGACCCGGGCGAGTTCCTCGACGAGTGTCTGGGGGAGTTTGGTGGCCCGGTTGAACGACCGGCGGAGTTCGCGGACATTCGCGGCCTCGGGCGCATCGAGATCGGCCACCAGATCCGACCCCTCGATCGCTGCGAGGAGGTCGCCAATCTTGGGATCGGTGAGTTTCTGGTGCGCGAAGGAGGCGAGCAGGGCCATCTGATCGCCGCGGAGGCTGGCCCCGTTCGTGGGCATGTAAGTCTGCTGGTCCCAGGCGAGGACGGCCGCGCAGGAGTTCAGGACGCCGAGTTCCTTGCTGCGGTGGATCAGTTCGGCGTAGGCTTCGGCGGTGATCATGGTGGCTCCTATACAGAACCCGGTGAACCTGGGATAATGACGGTGTATTAACACCGGGTCACGGGACGAACTGCGGGGGATGAGATGAACCGAAAACTCGTGACGGTCGCCACCTTTGACAAGCCGCCTCAAGCTCAACTTGCCCACATTGCGATCTGTGCAGCGGGCATCCGGGCGGTGGTGACCGACGAGGCCATAGTCGCGATGGACTGGCTGTTAGCAAACGCCGTCGGCGGGATCAAAGTACAAGTGTGGGAGGAGGACGCGGACCGGGCAGTCGCGGTTCTGGAAGACGCTTTCGGAGAGCGAGGGGAACGACTCGGGGCGATCGACCCGAGACAACTGGCGGCCGAAGCAACCGGGATGGAGAGAGAAGAGCCGACCCAGGAAGAGTTCACCCATCCACGAGAAGCAGTCGCCACCACAGCGGACACGAACGAAGACAGTCTGCCGGCTCTGGCAAGCGAGAGGGATCAGTACGCCCGCCGGGCAGTCTTCGCCGGTGTCACAGGTATTCTCGTCCCGCTTGTCCCCTTCTACGCCGCGTACTTGCTCCTCAATGCGATGTTCGGACTGGGCGAACTGTCCGCCCGTGGACGATACCACCTGACCGTCGGATGTATCGCGACCGGCCTCGCGCTGTCGCTGGAATACCTCTATTTTCAGATGTGGGCAGGCTGGTGATGTTGACCCGATCCGACACCCCCCACCCGGACGACACGATCGTCGCGGTCTCGTCTGCCCCGGGGTCAGGGTTGCGGGCAATTGTGCGTGTGAGCGGGCCGAAGACGCGAGAGGTTGTGAGCGCAGTGTTTGCGGCCGATGGCGAAGAACCTAACCCCCTCACCCCCTTCCCTGGGAAGGAAGGGGGGACTGAAGAACCTAACCCCCTAACCCCCTTCCCTGGAAAGGAAGGGGGGACTGGACCGGCTCGACGACTGATTCCAGGCGCAGTTCGACTCAGCGGGATTCACTCTCCGGTGCCGGCCGACCTGTACCTCTTCGCTGGTCCCCGTTCGTACACGGGGCAGAATCTCGCGGAACTTCACCTCATCGGGTCGCCGCCGCTGGTCGAACGGCTCGTCGCCGATCTGCTGATCGCCGGTGCGCGACCCGCCCGGGCGGGGGAGTTCACCCTCCGGGCGTTTCTCGCCGGGAAGATGGATTTGCCACAGGCCGAGGCCGTCCACGCCGTTATCGAGGCCGGAACCGACGGTGACCTGCAACTTGCCCTCACTCAACTCGCAGGCGGGGTCACCCGGCCGCTCCACCTCCTTCGTGACGACTTGCTCAACCTCCTGGCCGACACCGAGGCCGCCCTCGACTTCGCCGACGAGGACATCACCTTCGTGGGCAAGCCGGAAACGCTCACCCGGCTCACGACTGCCATCGCCCGACTCACGAACCTGCGGCGACAACTCGACAACCGGACGGTCTCCGGCCGCCCGGTGCGGGTCGCGCTGGTGGGTGTGCCGAATGCAGGGAAGAGCAGTCTGTTCAACGTGCTCGGCAGTGGGATGGGGGCACTCGTCAGTCCAGTGCCCGGAACCACCCGGGATTACCTGACCTGTCGGCTCGACCTCAATGGAGTGGCGGTCGAATTGATCGACACTGCGGGCTGGATGGCGGCAGCCGATACGATCGAGGAGCAGGCCCAACAACTGGGTGGAGAGCAAGCCGGCCGGGCCGACGTCATTCTGTGGTGTGCCGAACCGGGAACGGGGTTCGACCCGTCGGACGCCAGCCGTCTCGCCGCGACCGGAGCCGAGATCCTTCGGATCACGACGAAGGCCGACCTCGCCTCCGACATCCCACCTAGCCCCTTCGCTCAGACGGAAAGTGGTGGGGTTCTGTTCTCGTCGACGATCGCCCCCGGCGGAACGGATGCTCTCCGGGCCGCGCTGATCGAGCGGGTCGGGTCGCTGGCCCGTCCACCACTGGCACCGAGCCAGAGCCGGTGTCGGCATCACCTGGAGGGGTGCGTTCGCGATCTGCAAGAGGCCCACCGACACGTCCTGTTCGACGACCCGGCCGAGCTCGTTGCACTCTCCCTGCGCGGAGCCCTGGACCAACTCGGCGAGATGGTCGGCGCAGTCTACACGAACGACCTGCTCGACCGGATCTTTTCACGCTTCTGCATCGGGAAGTGATTCGCGCGATTCTCTTGGTTTTCCCGCTTCGATGCCGATTGTCTGCGCCGATTCTGCACGATCATGTTCCCACTGCTCACTGGGACGCGGAAACTGAGGGGAGCCATTGGATGACCGTTGGCAACGAAAAAACCCGGGGGCAAATGCCCCCGGGGTCCGGGCTGGCTCACCCGTCCGTCCAGGAGGAGAGGTTCAAGCGTTAGCCGGGGAAGTTCGGCGGCGGAGCGACCGGCCGATGAGCCCGAGGAAGCCGATCCCGGCCAGAACCACTCCCGGCGGGGTCGGAACAACAGTTGGCGGGGTGGAGCTCGGAATCATGGTGATTTGGTCCTGGGACCACGAGTTGCTCAGCCACACCAGTTGCTCGCCCGAGAAGTTGGTCGAGAAGATCGAGCTGGGCGTTCCCGCGAGTGCGTTCAGCCAGCTCTGAGCCAGACCATCGGCGGTCGAGGTGTTGTTCAGACTCGAGGCCGTGGCTCCTGGGATCGCGAAGTTTCCGGACGTCAGGCTCAAGTTTGTTCCACCGTCGTAGACCAGTTTCCACAGAGCGATCTGGAAGGCAGTCGACTGGAGCGATCCGGTAAAAGACGTGTTGTCCCAGGCAGAGGCGTTGTAGTACGCGCCCCAGAGCTTGGTGATGTCCGTCGCCTCCAGCGCGGTCACCCCGGACTGGGAGGCCAGCGCGGTGCTGGTGTACGTGTACTGGTTCCCGGTCGAGATGTACTGGTTCAACTCGACGCAGAAGGTCGTGACCGCGTGCGGGAACGAGGAATTCAGTGGTGAGCCGACCTGATGCCAGTAGTACGGCCCGGGGACAGCCGATTCGGTTGTCGTGGTGCCACCGATGGTGTACTGGATCGACACCGCAGAGGTTCCGGTCGTCTGATCAAACTGAAGGTTGACAGTGCCTGCATTGGCCCGCGGCGAGCCAACCAACAGGCCAGCCAGGACAACGCTTGCACTGAGGAGGCGAGATCGCATGGGGGGGTCTCGTGGTCAGGGCGAGGGAGGAGTCGAGGCGGTCTTGGCGTGGGAAAGTCCATCCACCCTGCACAATCCATACATTACCAAGAGTTGTAACAGACCGCGGCCTGAGAGTAAACCGGAGAAACAGGAAACTTTCGCAGACTCGATCACTGTGCATGGGCCGATTTTAACGATTTGCGGGATTGACCGGGTGAGGAATCTGGCGAAAATCGGTGAATTGGCACTGGAGGAGGGAAAGGGTCATGGGTGATGCGTTCTCTCTGGTGTGTGGGGCACTGCTGATTGTCCCTGGCGGGGCACCCACCCTCGGGCCGCCCAACCCAACTCCTGGCCAGGTGGAGATCGCACCGGCTCCACGAGTCTCCGGGCTGCCGGTCGCCATCGTTGCCGTGAAGGACGGGTATCGCATCGTCCTCAACCGGACGGCAGCCGAACGTTTGCAACAGCTTCTGGATCAGACGGATGAAGCCAAGTTGGCCGCCTCACTCCGGGAGCGAGCGAAGCAGACAAAGGCCACTGCGACGCCCGACGACACAACGGCCGCGACCCTGGAAGTCGTGGCATTCCTGGTGGCGAATCAGCTCCCGGGGTTCCGCAAAGCTCTACGGGAAAACACCGGACCGGGCGGGGCGACGATCACCCTCACCGGGCTTCAGGCCCCGACAGTGAAGTTCCGCAACCCCCGACCACGATTGGAACGAGCGGTGGAAACGGTTCGGGGGGCCATGCCGCTCATGCCCGAGGATGCCCGGCAGGTGGTGGAGGCCCTCCGGGCCGTTGCCAGGACCACACCCTTTCGGTGGGTGATCGAACCGCGACAGTAGAGCCAGCCGGTTGTCGCGATTGTCGGGACGAGCGGCCAGAACCTAACCCTGCAACCCCCTTCCCTATGGAGTTGTCCAGAAACAAGACCGTGAAATCTGGTGGCACGGGCATCTTGCNNCCGTTTTGCTCCTCTTCGCACGCCCGGCGAACAACACGGTTTTGATCTTGGACACGTTCTAAGAAGGAAGGGGGGGCCGGAGTTAGAACCTAACCCCCCCAACCCCCTTCCCTAAGAAGGAAGGGGGAGCAGGAAGGCGGTTTGACTCCCCTCTGCCTCACAGTCGAGGGTTTTGTCTGGTGGTCCTGGGCTTTTGATCCCTGGCCAGGTCTGGTCTGATGGGAGTGTCTCGCTGACTTGTACCGAGTGAAGCCATGTCCGACATCACCCGGCAGATGCTCCGCGACTACTTGCACGATGCCCTGCCGGAAACGGAACTGGCTGCGGTCGAGCGTGCCTTGCGCGGCTCGGCGGAACTTCAGAAGCAACTCGGCGAAATCCGTGAGGAAGAAGATCGCGGCGAACACACAGCCGGAGCGATCTGGAGGCGGGAACGAGTCAGTTGCCCATCTCGGGAGCAACTCGGCGGCTACCTTCTCGGATCGATCGACGAGGGCCTGGAACACTACGTCCGGTTCCACCTTGAGATGGTCGGCTGCCCGTTTTGCCAGGCAAACCTCGATGACCTCCGCAAGCTCCAGGGCGGATGACGACTGAGCCATTCCATGTGATTCTCCCACTCGACCGGAAGTGAGTGAATGCGAAAGGTTTGTGTCTTCTGCGGATCTCAGTCAGGGACGGCGCCGGAATACGTTGCCGCAGCGCGCGATCTGGGGACTGAACTGGCTCGCCGCGGCCTCGGGTTGGTCTATGGCGGCGGCCGAGTCGGGTTGATGGGCGAACTCGCAGCGGCCGCACTTGGAGCGGGGGGGACGGTTGTCGGGGTGATCCCACAGGCCTTGTCGGCGAAGGAAATTGCGTTCGCAGAGGCGACCGAACTGATCGTGGTCGACACGATGCACACGCGGAAGGCGCTGATGGCCGACCGGGCCGATGCATTCGTGGCTCTCCCCGGGGGGTATGGCACCTGCGACGAGTTGTTCGAGATCCTCACGTGGGCTCAACTCGGCATCCATCACAAGCCGGTCGGGGTTCTGAACGTGCGCGGGTTCTTCACCCCGCTACTGGCCTGGCTGGATCACATCACAACGGAGGGTTTGCTGAAGCCAACTCACCGCGACCTACTCCTGATAGCGGACACGGCCCCGGCCCTCCTCGACTGCCTGGCCAAGTATGTTCCACCTACTTCGGTGGCAAAGTGGGTCGACCCGGCCGAGCGGTAAGAACAACTCCTGCTAACGGGAGGGCGCGGCTCCTGCCGCGCGTAAGTGGTGCGGCTCGGCAGGAGCCTCGCCCTCCCATTTGCATGTCAAACCGTCTTTCCGGAGATGCGACACCATCTGTGGGTTCCTGGATCAGAGGAGAATCGCTCAGACCGGACACTCTGAGCTCCCCTTTCCTTCTTAGGGACGGGGGCTGGGGGGTTAAGTTCCTTTCCTGCTCCCCCTTCCTTTTTAGGGAAGGGGGTTGGGGGGTTAGGTTCTGGCCGGTCCCGTCGGGAAAGGAATCGGCGTGCTTGTCGTCAAAGTCGGCGGCAGTCTGTACCATCACCCGAGACTCGGACCGGGGTTGAGGGAGTACCTCGGAACACTCGCCCCATCGTCCGTCCTGATCGTCCCCGGTGGAGGCGAGTTTGCGGACGCCGTCCGGAAACTCGATGTGATCCACGGGCTTGGCGAAGAACGCGCCCATTGGCTTGCCCTCACCTCACTTTGGGCCGCCGCGGCATTCCTCCGCATCCTCCTGCCCGGCTCGGAATGCGAGTCTCACCCCGATGCCGCCCGGTTCGACTCTCTCCCTCTCGGTTCCATCCGAATTCTCGATTCGCACATGTTCTGTCAATTCCATGCTTCCGCCCCTGACCACCTTCCCCCCAGTTGGGACGTGACGAGCGATTCGATCGCGTCACGGGCCGCAATCGTGTATAGGGCGACAAGGCTCATCCTTCTGAAATCTGTCGATGTGCCTCCAAATACCTCCTGGTCGCATGCAGCCGAGCAGGGGTGGGTCGACCGACACTTTCCCCACCTGGCGCTCGACCTTCGGATTCCGGTTGAGGTGATCAACTTTCGCCGCTGGCTCGACGACAACACGACACCGTTCACGCCTGATCCCGGGACATCCTCCACCGGTCAAGTTGACCCGGTGGCCCGTTCCTGATCATCGTTGGACCTTCCACCACAGCCAGTCCAATACGATGAGTTGATCAGGGGTCTGGGGTGCAACTGGCACATAGGACCAGCGGACAAAACCCCTCGACTGGGAGGCAGAGGAGAGTCAAACCACCCTCCGGCTCCCCCTTCCTTCTTAGGGAAGGGGGTTGGGGGGTTAGGTTTTGTTCACTGGCACACAGGGTCGCAACCCCACTCACCGACATCATGAGCCCCCGTTCCAACCACCGCCACCCTGACTGCCACCGCCACTGTTACGGCCGCCACGCCCACCTTTCCCGCCACCACCCTGGCCGCCACCACCACCCTTTGACCCGGGGTTGTCCTTGACGAAGAGTCGGTGGGCAGCGTTCCAATCGGCCTCTGTTCCGACCACGAAGTACTGGACATCTCCCTCACACCGCAACCATCGGAAGCCGATGTCCAGGCCCTTCACATTCATCGGCAGGGGGGTGCCATCGGCATATTGGGCACGGAAATCGGGTCCGAGCCCGTGCTTGAAGATCGGTGGCCCGACCACATCCACCGCACCGGTGGGATCGACTGTGAAACGGAACACCCGCTGACCGACCTGGACTGGCGGATCTTGCTGGACGTGGACCGCCGCCTTCACCATTCCCGTATACCCCGTCGGGACGATCAACTCGACGCTCGGTCGTGGACCAGCAAAAACTTCTACCACATGCGGTTCAGGGCTTGCGGCAGTCCGTTGGGTTCCGCTCTGTGGGATGGGCTGGGGGGGCAGGGAGAAGTCGCTCTGTTCCGGCAGATACCCCGGAGCGCTCACCGCGAGCACCAACCCGACATCATCCCCTGTGATCGCCCTCACCTGCATAATCCCGTCGGCTCCGGTGATCCCAGACGTGTCAGAGCCGAGGTCCGGTCCACGCGGATTGGGGCACCACAACCGGACCTGAGCTCCGGCCACGGGTGCATGGGTTTCCGCATCAATCACCACGATCGGAGTGGGGACCGTTTTGGGTGTTGTGTGGCACCCCACAACAGATGAGAGGAGCACTCCGACCAACCACAGTATTTGTCGTGTATCCCTCACCGGCCACCCCCCGACGTCCGATGCTCAGCGGAAGCACCCCATATCATCGGTTGGAGGGGTTGTCCAGACGAGGCCGGTGGAGCAAATTCTCGGAGTCGAGTCGATTCCGATTCCAAGCGAGTTTTTCAACAGGCCGTGACCGGATACCTCTTCGCGAGAGCCCGGTGTGACAACCCCTGGGCACTGGCCGGGCTGTTCTCGTTGGCCTTTGGGCATGGTTCAATGAGTGGGTGCGAGGGGTAACATTGGATTGGCGAACCGGCGACGTCAGTCGCCGGGTGAGCTGATACGTACCCGGCGACTTACCTCCCTTGGAAGCTGACCCGGCGACTGACGTCGCCGGTTCGCCAGTTGTTAGGGAGGACAACGACTGATCCGAGGCCGGGGGGTGTCGCAGGGTGAGACGCGACGAACGGCCGAGTACGCATCACGAGGGATTGGCCGGGAAGAATCGGGTGCTGACCCACCAGAGGACTCCGAGCAGAATTAGTCCCAGGAGAAGGCTGCCAGCAATCAGCCATTTCTCAACCGGCAGAAGCGGCTCGACTTGGACGCGCCGAAGCTCCTCGGCTGTTTCCCGGTCATCGGGCGGTCTTGGCGTGGGCATTGCGTTTCACCCCTTGGCGGCTGGTGGCATTACCCCGTGGAAGAACAGCCACGAGATTGCCAGACCAACCCAGATCACAAACCCGAACAGGCTGACCACATACACCAGCGCCAGGCGGCCCAGCCCCTCGGCCCACAACCGCCGGAGGTTCGCTGCCAGCCCGATCGAAAAGAAGGTCAGAACGAAGAAGAGCTGACGGATCACGTCTCCTTGCCCCGTCCCTCGCTGGAGGGCTGGCACCAGTTTGGGATCCGATAAACCGATCGCCAGGAAGACTCCGAACGTGAGTGCATAGCCGAACACAAACTTGGGGAATCGCTGCCAAATCTCCTGAAGCGGGAGCCGGCGATCCGCCCTTGGCTCGATTTTCCACGACCAGATGGCGGCCAGGATCACCGCCCACACGCCGATAAACAGGTCGATGAAGACCTTCACGGTCGTGGTCGTCATCACCATCCAGCCAGGAGCGTAGTCGTGGCCGCTCTCGACGGAGCGGGTGTAGATCAGCGATTCGGTCACCGCCCCACTTGCCACTGCGGCTCCGTCGGTCTTTACGGCCAGCCCCATCCAGGCCGCCGCGACCATCGGCTCATCGGCGAGGAACGTGCTGGCCAGCGGCGGGAGAATCAGCATCTCCACCACGGAAAAGATAACCACCAGCGACGAGACCATGATCGGAACGACCGGACGGGCGCGGACCGCAGCGCCAGTCGTGATCGCAGCCGAGACCCCACAGATCGAGATGCCCGAAGCGAGTGGTGCGGCCCACTCGCGACTGAACCCGAAATACTTCCGGGCGATAAAATAGACCACCGCCCAGTAAATCAGATAGGCTTCGACGATCGCAGCGAGTCCCCGGAACAAAATGACGGACGCCAGCCCCTGTGCTCCCGCAGCCTTGACCCCAAGCCCAGCGCCAAGCACGACGACCGCCGTCTTGATGTAGAGTTCGGAGCGAGCCGCCTCCTTGAGCCACGCAGCGACACCCGGCAGGAAGTTGCCGATGAACAACCCACCCAGGAGGGCCAACAGATAACCAGCCTCGCCCGTCAGACCGAGTGACCAGGGTATCCCAAATGCGCTGCGCTTATCCGGCGTCGCTGCGATGTAGGCGAAGTTCCCTGCCGCCCAGCAGCCAAAGGCGAGCGCGAACACGATGGTGAAACGAACCGCGAACCTTGAAGGGGAGATACCGAGGAACTTCGCGCCTGCGGTCAGGACCAGCAACAGGAACACATACGTCAGGCCGAGGCTGCCAACACCGGTCAGCCAGGGGTAGCCCTTCGATGCGGGAGAGAGAATTTTCCCCGGGTCGAGCCAGACAGATGTCGACACGACCCACCCCAGCAGATCGCCACCAGCGAGCACGCCGAGGCTCAGGCCGACCACAAGCAAACCCAGAAACACCGCGAGGGTATCTTCGGAACGGAGCCAGGATCGCGGTGGTGGGGTCTGTTCCAGTGGTGGGGTCAGCATCGTTTCCTCGTGTGCCGGACTGACCGCCAGCTTTCGGCCAACACCATCTTAATAATCTGTCCAGGATCAAGCCCGTGTTTTGGCGTCTTCCGGGCCTCCAGGGGTTGGGCCTGGGGCGGAAATGGGCCAGTCATCATGGGGAATTGGTCAGGCAGGAACGGCCCCAAGTGGGCCGAATGCACCATCAACCGCGACCTTCTCTGGCAGGCAACTTCCCCCAGTAGGGTGACCTGAATGATCTTTCTTGATGACATCCCGCAACAGAGTGGGATTCGGCATCGGGCCGCAGGGGCGAGGCCCAAGGTGTCCCAGAATGCTTGGAAGACGCTTCCATGAGTGTAACCAGGAGGCAGTTGTGACGATTCCCACCCACAACCCCTGGAACTCGTCCCATCTGGAACACCCCCGAGAACCCCGTGGACCAGCCGAAGCGGGGCAGCTCAGAAAATGTAACAGAATAGATTTGTCAGAGTGTCCAGGTGTTACCCAAGCGGGGCAACGCAGAAAATGTAACAGAATAGATTTGTTTGAGTGTTGTATCGTGATCCGGCTCTGTCCCCAATCCTCGAGCTGTAACCGCTACCCTGGCCAACGGTCTGGGCTGGAGGACACGGCTTGTCAGGCCGAAGATGCGGATCGCGCGCCCAATCTCGGTAGTGTTCCGCGACGAGTCCAAATGGCTGCTTCTGCTCCCGGCACCCCAAAAGCCGGATGCACGCAGGGCCGTTCCTGCCTGATACAGGAACCCGCAGAGGCTGTCTCATCCCAGGAGCAAGCATCGGTCTAACGGGAGGGCGAGGCTCCTGCCGAGCGTGTGGGTGGTACGGCTCGGCAGGAGCCTCGCCCTCCCATACATACGTATAATCGTCTTTTTTTCGATGCGATAGCCTCAGCGGGATACTGCATAAGACGAGTCAGCGACAAGAGGCCGGAAGGGTGCTGACGAACGGATACATGTTCCGTCGGTCAGGGTCGCACAAACCACAGAGGTTGTAGGGCTCAAACCCGTGTCGGGCGGCTGCCATGAATCGATCGGAATCCGAAGCGTCGACGGTCAGAGCCTGTCGGAAGAGCCGGTCCGCCATCTCACGATAGCCAGGATGGTCTGCGAGCAGGAATGCCTCGTCAGGTCCGGCCTGGCCAGTTCGTTCCCGTTCCTCGCAGAACATCGCAGCTGCGAAGTACAACATGGTCACAGTAGCCATGACCGGGAAGCGGTCGAAGCAGGCGAAGCAGGTTCCGGTGATCTCGTCCACCCAGGCGAGTTCCCGCAACACAGCCCGGCCGTAGCCCGCCAGACGCTGCTCCCGTGTAGGGCTGCGCCAGTCCTCCGCCAGAAGTCGGCCGAGGCGGTTCACGGCGAAGAGAGTCTGCGCGATCCCCGGGCTTAACCAGGCGTCGAGAAAACCGGCCGAGTGAGGGAGCAGAGCCCAGTTGGGGCCAGCCGCCTGGGTCAAACGGCGCTGGAGGCGGCCAGTTCGGACGAACGGCCGCACGGGTTCCGCCTCAGTGAACTGTCTTGCGAGGGAGGGGTAGGTGCGAAGCAACCGTTTCCACTCGGCTTCCGGTGTCTCGTCTGGCCGGATCGGGTGCGTCTCGGGGTCGAGCGAAAACCCGGCACTCGTCACCCCGTTCTCGAAGCGGAGCACCCACATCCACCCGCCATCAATAATCTGGTGCAAGGCTGCTGCATCGCATGGGAACATGTGCTCCGCGGTGGCCGCCGGACCGGCCGTTTCTTGCAGCACGTCGTGCCACCGGGCCACACCGACGAAGTGCGAATACACAGCCCGAGAACGAGCACGCAAGCAGGAGGGATCCACCGATTCCAGGCCCAGCGGTTGGCTCAACGCCTGACCGTTCCCGGTCGCGTCCACAAGAAAGCCAGCGTGAATGCTTGCCGCACCGTCGGGCCTGATCCCTTCTAACTCCCAGCCTCGATCACTGTGCCGGATCGAGTGAATCTCCAGTCGGTCGAGATAAGGAACACCCTCTGCGATCGCACGGTTGACGAGGTGAGCATCGAATTCTGCCCGGAACCAGTGCGTATCCGCAATCGCATCGTCGGGGCTCGCAGCGACCAGGAGGGCGTTGGTATTGTGTGCCGTCGGGGTGAACGCCTTGCCCAGGTCGTGCCGGAAGAAGCTGAAGCCACGTTTCAGGCCGCAGGTGAGGTGGGGATAATTCGCCTTCCAGGTTCCGTACTTGGCGAACGGCCGGAGCCAGTCGAGGCCAAATCGGTCCGCGATGGCTGCAAGCTTGAAATCCGCCAGGGGGGTCGAGGATTCCCCGATTGCAAACCGCGGGTGCGTACCTCGTTCGAGTAGCGCGACCGAGTAACCTAGTGTGCGTGCGATGATCGCGAGGAGGGTGCCGCCGAAGCCAGAGCCCAGAATGGCGAGGTCACAGTCGAGTCGGGTCATGGAGAGCCTCCCTGCTCGAACCTCTGGGTACGGTTTATCATTGCCAGCCGTGCAACCCGCTCAGCGCGGTTCGGGGCGTCGGGAGAGACGTTGTCGATGTCCCACATGTCGAGGAAGACCCGGCCGGTTCGGAGTGATAGGCCGTACTCCACCGCCTGCTCCAACGATTCGAGGGAGGGAGGGGCAAAGAGCCCCTGACGTGCGAGCTCTTCCATCGCACCATTGCCCTCCCGGGTTGGGATCAGGCTACAGCACTCGACTCCCACAGAGAATGCATAGTCGAGCGACCGACAGGCCCACTCCAAACCTTCCGCATCAGTCAGGTAAGGCGGGCGGACGAGGATGAATGCCCGCACGGCAACCGCTGCATCGCGAAGCGAACGGACGGCACGGGCAAAGTCGTCCAGGGTCATCCCCTTATTCAACCTGGGAAGGATATCGGGGTGGACCGTCTCCAGCCCCATCGCCACCTCGAAATCACCTGCGAGAAGGTTGCGAAATTCCCAGCACCGTCGGCCGACCAGTCTGGGGTGGCACTCGACGATGACCCGCTCGAACGGGGCCGCCAGTCTGGCGATCTCGATGTAGTCCTCGGGTGGAATGGCGCGAGCGTCGAAGAAACTTCCTGCGTTGTACAGTTTCAGGTGTTGAGCGGCCGGGAGTTGGTCGAGAGCCCAGCGGATCTGCTCCGGGACTTGCCCCGGAGCGACCGACTCGACAAGAGTGTTTTTCCACAGATCGCACATCAGGCAGCGGAAGGGGCATTCCCGGTTGGTCAGAAAGAGCGTGGCAACATCCAGCACCCGCCCATCGGCGGCGTATTCAGGTTCGACCAGCCAGGCGTACGGCCGATCAGCCGAGAGCCGGTTACGGGGTGGCCGGTGGCTGAGGATCCAGTCATCCTGAAACTGCGGGAGCGGCTTCATACGCCCTCTGGAAGATCCGACGATATTCATCCGGGCCAGACGGAAAGAGCCCGTCCGCCTGACTTGCCGCCCCGTGTTGGAAACGACGTTTGGGGAAAATCGGCATGTCCAGCCCGGTCACCGCCTTGACTCCGGCGGCCACCACCTGCCCTTTCAAGCCGTACAATCGCTCGTGATCCCAGGCGGTCAGCTCAATAAACGGGATGCCTTCGGCGACGGCGATCACTCCGGGGCAGACGAACGGGCTGAGTCCGATGAACCCGTTGACTGCAACCGGAGCGTATGTTCTGGCGTAACCGCGGCTTTGACCACCCGAGTAAGTGAGCGAATGCTTGATCGCCTGGACGCCCCACCCCTCCTGGTACAGCATGAGGTTATTGAGCACACTGCGGATGGTCAGTTCGGGATTTTCCTCGATCGGGTAGTCTTTCAGGTTCTCGTCCCCACCGTCGCCATCCAGTAGATACTTCCAGTCGGGGTAGCGAGTCCGGATGCCTCGGCAAAGGGCCACGGCCATCGCTGCGGACTGCACATCGAGTGGTTTGTAGTCCTCAATCACCCGAACGGCGTCCTCGATCCTCACCGCATCACGGGCAACCGGGATCGGTTCGAGGAACAGTTCGAGTCCAAGCCGACGGAGAAACTCGCGCGCCTGTTCGAGGTCAGGGCCGTCACCACCCACCGCGAGCGTGAACGCTTTCAGGCGGCCTGGGCTCTCACCACGGCTGAGGAGAGCGTGATACGTGAGCAAGAAGACTGCGCCACTATCGACACCGCCGGAGAAACACACACCGATCGGTTCCCGCGGTCCGACCCGATCAAGCCAGCGCGAGATTTCGTGGTAGGCAGCGCCGATGTACTGCTCCCCGATCATCGCCACATCCGCGGGCAAACTGTTCCGGGTCGGGGCAAAGAACCGGGTGTAGGTGGGGTTCGGGTCGGGGCAGCCGACCAGTTCGATCCGCACAACATGGTGGGCGGGGATCATCCGGGTGTAGGAGGGGTGGAACTGGCCGCCCAGACCGAGGGCCGCGAGTTGATTGCGGATGGCATCGATGCGATCGGCAACGATCAAGATCGGTCCGTCGTGCCATTTGGCGATAAAATACCGCATCAGGCGCCCGATCGTCCGGGCCAGGCTCACGCTCTTCCCTTGTTGGCCCACAAGGGCGAATTCCCCGTCGATCCGCCGAACATCGTTGGTATCACCGCCGGCGACCAGGCCACGGGCCTCCTCGACCGTCATGTTATAGATGCGGTTGCCTGCGGGGTCGGTCAGATCGATGACCCGGGAGAGGGGAATCGGTTGGTGCATGAGTCGGTTCTCGGAAGTGGCGGATGACTCGGATGAGTGGGCCAGTGGAGAATGTTAGCAGGCCCCATCCAATCCGCCAAAGACCCCGCAGCAACGTCGGCCGGACGTGGATACGTGTGCGGATTCGCACTAACCACTCCTTGAATTCCGCTGGCTTCACCTTTGCGAGCGGTCGCAGTCGAGAGTGGAGTGCGCTTTCCAACCGACCGAACAGCAACCCGCCACCAATCGCTGCCACGACTGCGACCCACAGCACTTCGACCCGTCCGACCCATCCGAGTCGTGAAGCGGGATAGAGAACCGCTAACAGGATCGGACCGTGGAACAAGAAGAGTCCGTAGGTGCAGTCCCCGAGTCGAGCCAGGGGGTTCGACTCCTTCACCTGGGAGAACGTGACGGCCAGCCAAACGGCCCCGGCCGCCGCAAGCCCCATACAGCTCCAACCGAGTTCGGGTTGGATTGGCCGGGTCGAGATCACGTACAACAGGGCGACAACTGCCGACAGGACTGCCCACCGCCACTTCCTGCCACGATCCTTCAGTTGATACGTCAGCACCCCGAGTAAGAAGGGAACATTATAGACCGACAGCGCAATCGTGGGCCAGTTCGGGATCGGGTCGAAGTAGTAACCGGGCCAGAAAACCATTTTGACGCTAATCGCAATCAGCCACACAGCCGACAGGATCGGCACGCCGCGACGGGCACCGAAGAGGCGCAGTCCTGCCAAAGCGACGGAGAGAAAGGCTTCGTACACCAACGACCACTCGACGCCGAGCAAGTAGGTGCATCCGGCCGGACCTGCTGGCCAGAGAGTCAACTCGGTCAAGTTGATAAAATAGATCAGCCACCGATGATACTCGGTGAAGACACGCAACCGCATCAGGACGACCACCCCAACCAGAGCCAGCCAGTACCCCGGGTATAATCGCAGGAACCGGGCGAGAAGGAACCGACCGGGCGAGGCAGTGCGGACGGCCTGCGCCAGCACAAATCCAGACACCGCGAAGAATAGCGGAACCGGGAAACCCCCGATGAGTCCATACCGGAGCCAGGAGAAGTCGATCCCAATGCGTTGAGGGGCATGGCACTCCAGGTGGTACAGAACCACCCCGATGGCCGCCGCGACACGCAGGAGTTGAATGTTGTGGAACCGCAATGTGATCCCTGAACCGAAACACCAATGGGCCAGCCTGTGCTGGAGCTTTCGGTTTGTCGGACCAACCAGGATAAGATGGGCCTGTGACTAAAACTGACCGGCATTCTGGGTGAGCATGATTATTCGGATCAGGGTAATGAGGCGAACTGGGAAAGCTGTCAGTGGGCACACGAACACGAATCCAACTGATCCCTCCTGCCAGGGTAGCTGACCAATGGGGATGTGCCGTCGGATACGAGCGGTCACTCCGGAGGATGTCGGCCACTTGCAGGCAACGCCTACCGGCGATGGCGCCGCCTCGGGTGCCGTGGACGAGCCGTCGGTGAGCTTGGAAAAGGCCTGGCGTGGACTCCACTTCCTACTGACTGGCTCGGTCGGGCCTGGAGAATGGCCACTTGGGTTCCTTCTTGGCGGCGGTACGCCCGTCTGGTCAGGAGGCTGCGTCGGGCATCGAGGCACCCTGTGATATCGAGGACTCGCCGAACCTGGTCTGGCGGGATAACCTGTTCAAGCAGCAGTTTGTCGAGCACCCTGCCCGCCTGTCTTTCTGGCAGGATACTCTCTCGACGTTGGCGCTTCGTCTGCCGCTTCCCAGGCGGCTTCGGCTTCTTGCCGGTTCCCTTCGCGGCTTCCCTGGTAGTGAGGTCCTGAGTAAACCTAAACTACTAGGGGGCTGCGGCCTGCGCCTACGTGCAACGGTATTGAACCACCCCCCAACCCCCTTCCCTAAAAAGGAAGGGGGAGTAGGAGGGAGTATTGACTTTCGTCTGTTTCCCAGTCGAAGGGTTTTGTCCGGTGGTCCCAAGAACCCGGGAGTGCGTCTCCCGGCCGGAGAGCGGCCATGTCGGAACTGGTGCGATTCTCGGTGTCGTTGGAAAAAGAGTTGCTCGATGAGTTCGATCGGTTCTGCACGGAGGGGAAATTCGCGACCCGGAGCGAGGCCATCCGCCAGTTGTTCCGGGAGAAGCTCACCTCCACCGCCTGGGCAGCCGATGCGGCCGACGTCGCTGCCAGCCTGACGCTGGTCTACGACCATCACAAAACCCGGCTCACTGATAAGATGCTCGATCTCCAGCACGCCCACTCCGATCGGGTGGTATCGAGCATGCACGTTCACCTCGACCACGACCTTTGCCTGGAGGTGATCGTCCTTCGGGGGCCAGCCGCCGATCTCCAGGCCCTGGCATCGGAATTGACTGGGCTCAAGGGCATCCACCAGGCCCAACTCGTGATCGCCCGTGCGATGGCGGACGCGGGAAGTCCCGGCCACGATCACCCCCATCCCCATCCCCACTCACATTGAGTGGCGTCCCAGGGTTGTCACCCGGGCTATTATCCGCCGTCCCGTTGGGACGGAAAGCCGGTGGATTGAGGGGGTGAGGGGGCCGTTAGAAAGTAGGCCAGGGGGCCTCCAGGATGTCCTTTCCTGGACTCATCCTCTCAGCCTGAGATTGCCGATGATGGATGGGGGCTACCGGTCGTACCGGTGGCGCAGATGCGCACGGGGGAAACGGGATGCAGTTGCGTGTCATCCCGCTGGTTCTCGTTGGTGTCCTGGCAGTCGCTCTGAGCGCCTGCACTCGTCGGAATTGCGTACCGGACTCCCTCGCCACCAATCGGAATCTGGTTGACCTCTCGGCAGACCCAACCGCCCATCCCGTTATTACCAAGGGGTTGACTAGCGAGGTCGCGGCCGAATTTCGCCGCCACAGTGCCGGGCAACACCCACCTGGAGCTCGACCGTATACGTTTTTGGCGCTCTCCGGTGGGGGGTTATATGGCTCGTTCGGGGTCGGTGTGCTCCACGGCTGGACCGAATCGGGCTCACGTCCCACCTTCGACGTTGTGACCGGAATTAGTACCGGTGCGCTGATGGCTCCTCTCGCGTTCCTCGGCCCTGCTTACGATAGTGTTCTGCAAGAGAACATGCTTGGAGTTAAGCGGGCCGACATCCTTCGAAGCCGATCGTTTCTGCGTATCCCCTTCGCCGATGCAATCTACAGCTCCCGCCCGATGGCGAGGCGGATCGAAGAAGTCTGTACACCGAAGGTGTTGGCCGAGGTAGCGGCCGCTCACGCGATGGGTCGGCGGCTCTACATTGGGACCACGAACATCGACAGCCGCCGTCTGGTGATCTGGGACATGGGGGCGATTGCCTCCCAGGGTACGGAAGAATCGACGAAACTCTTCCGGCAGATCCTTCTGGCGTCGAGTTCGATACCTGGCGCATTCCCACCTGTTCCGATCAAAGTGGAGATTGATGGCAAGGAGTACGAGGAGTTGCATGTTGATGGTGGAGCGAGTGACGAAGTGATCTTTCGCTCATTCATGGTTGGCGATTTGAACCGCCTGGCCGGAGTCCCAGGAGCCCAGGCCCCGGCGGGATCGACTCTTTATGTGATCGAGAACGGAAAACTGTACGCCGATCCAAAATGCATCCGCCCACGGCTGACCGACATGATCTCGGCTTCGTTCCGGTCAATCATCTACGGGAAAGCCCGCGACGAACTCTACCGGATCTACCTGAACTGTCTGGAAACGGGGGTGGAGTTCCGGCTCCTGGCGACCCCCCAGGACTACCACCTGAAATCCAGCGGCGGGCTTGGTCTCACCTCAGACGACCAGCACCGATTATTCGAGCTAGGTGCCCTGCTGGGCTCACACGCTGGCTCTGGGGAAGGCTGGCGAGATGTCCCGCCGGGAACTGACCCGAGCGAGCAGGCCATGCCCCGGGCTGGCACCCGCTTCACCACCCAGGGCGGGTCGGGCGCAGCGTGCTACCCGCCACCGGTTGATGGGCGATCATCTTCACCGGGGCTCCCCGTCACCTCACGCTGACTGTCCGGTCGTCGGGAATCACCCGGCCTGATCGTCCGCACAGGCCATTTCCGCTGCCTTCCTGATAATACAACTCGGTGGCTGATGACCACGGGGGTGAGGCGGGCGTCATTCAATTCCGCAACTCCCGCAGCCACCCCCGATCCAGGGCCGGACTTGCGTGAGGCGCTGACACATGGCTATTTCCCCCTTCGCCGGAAAGCCGGCACCGAAGGAATTACTCATCGACCCGGCCGCGCTGGTGGAGTGGTATCTCGACCGCTCCCCGGACACTGCCGACCCCCGTCAGCTCGTTGCCTTCGGGACCAGCGGCCATCGCGGCACACCGATTGACAGGACGTTTACCGAAGCTCACATCCTCGCCATCACCCAGGGGATTTGCGATTACCGTGCCTCCCGGGGGGTCACCGGTCCCGTGATCATGGGAAAAGACACCCACGCCGTCTCCGGCCCTGCGGAGCGAACCGCCCTCGAAGTGCTGGCGGCCAATGGGGTGGAAACACTCATCCAGGAGAATGATGGGGTCACACCGACCCCAGTCGTGTCCCATGCCATCCTGACCCACAACCGAGGCCGATCCTCCGGACTCGCCGATGGGATTGTCATCACACCGTCGCACAATCCTCCGTCCGATGGCGGGTTCAAGTACAACCCGACCAACGGCGGGCCAGCTGACACCGACGTGACGAAGTGGATTCAGGATCGGGCAAACGCACTTCTCCGGGCGGGGAACGCAGGAGTGAAACGGGTGCCGTACTCTGCTGCCCTGGCTGCCTCAACCACTCACAAAGTCGACCTCGTGCGGCCCTATGTGGATGACCTCCGCAACGTGGTCGACATGGATGCCATTCGAGCGGCGGGGGTGAAGATCGGGGTCGACCCGCTTGGTGGCGCGTCCCTCCCCTACTGGCAACCAATTGCGGAAACATATGGGCTTGATCTGACAGTCGTGAACCCTCATCTCGACCCGGCATTTGGGTTCATGACCGTGGATCACGACGGTAAGATCCGCATGGATTGCTCAAGCCCATACGCGATGGCAAGGCTGGTTGGCCTCAAGGACCGGTTCCAGGTCGCGTTCGGGAATGATCCTGACGCGGATCGACACGGGATCGTCACTCCCTCGGCTGGGCTCCTCAACCCCAACCACTTTCTGGCGGTTGCAATCGCCTACTTGCTCGATCACCGGCCCGGGTGGTCGGTCACGGCTGGGGTCGGGAAGACGCTGGTGTCGAGCACGCTCATCGACCGGGTCGTGGCCAGCCGGGGGCGGAGACTGTTGGAGGTGCCCGTCGGGTTCAAGTGGTTCGCACCGGGGCTTTTCGACGGGTCAGTCTGCTTTGGCGGGGAGGAGAGCGCGGGGGCGAGCTTCCTTCGCCACGATGGGACTGTCTGGACGACCGACAAGGATGGGCCAATTATGGGCCTTCTCGCGTGCGAGATCACAGCCCGAACCGGGAAAGATCCGGGCGAGCATTTCGCAGCCATCGCTGCGGAATTCGGGATGCCGAGTTACACCCGAATCGACGCCCCGGCCACACCGCAACAGAAAGCGAAGCTCGCGAAACTGTCGCCGGAGAATGTGGCGGCCAGCGACCTGGCGGGCGAGCCGATTCGCCAGAAGCTGACGACCGCCCCGGGCAACGGGGCAGCAATCGGCGGGCTCAAGGTCGTGTCGGATGGGGGCTGGTTCGCGGCCCGGCCATCCGGAACCGAGAACGTCTACAAGGTGTACGCCGAGAGCTTCCAGGGACCGGCCCACCTGGACCGGATTGTCGCCGAAGCCCAGACGATTGTAGCGGCAGCGTTGGGATAAAGTGAGTGACAGTCAGACAGAGTTTGTAGGTCGGGTCGAGGCTCTGCGAGACCCGACGGAGCTGGGCACGAGATGTATTATACTTACGGGAGTACGAGGCTCCTGCCGAGCTACACCTTCACAGCTCGGCAGGAGCCTCGCACTCCCATGCGTCCAAAGGTTTGCCCTCTTGTGTTCCCCGATCACGCGATCACTTCCTTGACCACACGGCCATGCACATCGGTCAGGCGGAAGTCGCGGCCGGTGTAGCGGAAGGTCAGTTTCTCGTGGTCGAGGCCGAGGAGGTGGAGAATGGTCGCGTGCAGATCGTGCATGTGAACCTTGTCCTGCACCGCCAGATGGCCAAATTCGTCGGTCGCGCCGAGCGCAAATCCGGGCTTGACCCCCCCTCCGGCCAGCCACACTGTGAACCCGCCAGGGTTGTGATCGCGACCGGTCCCGTTCCCTTCGGCGTAGGGGGTGCGGCCGAATTCGCTGCCCCACCAGACAAGCGTGTCTTCCAAGAGCCCGCGCTGTTTCAGGTCCGCCAGCAACCCCGCGATGGGCCGATCGACCGCCCGTGCGTGGTCGCCGTGCTTGGGCATATTCGAGTGCTGATCCCAGGCCGGGTTGGCGCTATTGTCGCCGTAGGTCACTTGAACGAACCGGGTTCCCGCCTCGCACAGGCGACGAGCCATCAGGCACTGTCGGCCAAATGTGTCTGTGGCCTTCTCGTTCACCCCGTACAGTTTGAGCGTATCGATGCTCTCCTTCGAGAGATCGAGGATGTCCGGGGCGTTTTGTTGCATCCGCCAGGCGAGTTCATACGAATTGGCGACGGCTTCCAACTCGGCGTCGCCGGGGGACCGCTTGAGTTGCTCGGCGTGAAGATCACGCAGGAGGTCGAACCGCCCCCGCCCATCGGCCGACGGAAGCGGACCGGCAAGGTTGCGGATCGTTGCTTCGGATGGCGGGCCGCCCGCCTTGCCAAGCGCTGTCCCCTGGTAGACGGCCGGGAGGAATGCCGGGCCATAGTTCCGCGGGCCACCATTGCCGGCCGATGGGGCAATGCTCACGAACCCAGGAAGATTCGCATTCTGCGTCCCCAGACCGTAGAGCACCCAAGACCCCATACTCGGGCGGACGAAGTTGGTGGCTCCGCAGTGTAAAAACAGAGTGGCCGGGCCGTGGGCGACTCCCTCAGTATGCAGGGAGTGGATGAAGCACAGATCATCGACGCGCTTGGCCAACTCGGGGAACAAGTCCGATGCCCAACGCCCTGACTGCCCCTTCCGGGCGAACTTCCAAAGTGGCTTCATCACCCGCTTGGACGAGCCCCGCAGTCCGGAATTCGCGATGGCCCGCGCATCGTCGAACGGGAGTTGCTTGCCGTCGTCCTGGTCGAGCCGGGGTTTGTAGTCGTACGAATCGACATGACTCACCCCGCCTTGCATAAACAGGAAGATCACCCGTTTCGCTTTTGCGGGGAGGTGGGGAGGTTTCGGTGCCAGTGGGTCGGCTGGCACGCGTGTACCATCGGCCCCACGCGATTCGGTGGCCAGGAGTCCGGCCAGAGCCACGGCACCAAACCCGCACCCGGTCCGGGCCAACCACTCACGCCGGGAAACGATCGTGAGATGCGGGTTGTGGGATGGACTATCCGAGGACATCATGGTCTCTCCCCAGAGTGAAGATCACGTATCGGATTCACTCGACATAACGGAAATCCGCAGAGGCGAACAACGCCTGGAACAGACCTGCCCAAGCCGCGGTCCGGTCGGCAGTGTGACTCGTCAGAAACTTCGCTACGACCGACCGTTCTCCTGTGGTCGGGAGGCGGCCGAGGCACAGCCGGTACGCCTGGGCGACCCGGGCATCGTCCGAAGATTGTGTGTCAGCGAGCAGTCGAGCGGCGGCCTGCTTTGCTGTCGTCACCACGAACGGGTTGTTCATCAGGAAGAGGGCTTGCGGGGCAACGGTCGACGTCGTTCGCCGGCCGACGACCATGCTTGGGTCGGCGAAATCGAACACCTCGAACATCTCCGGCAGCGCGTTCCGAAAAACAGGCAGATAGACGCTCCGGCAGCTTGCCGTGTGCTTGAACCCGTAGTCCGCTGCGAGTGTCTCCGGAAAGCTCGCTCCGCCGTGGGGTTCGCTCAGTGTCCCCCCGACTGCGAGCATGGTGTCGCGGATGCTCTCAGCATCGAGCCGCCTCCGGTTCGCTCGTCCCAGCAGGCGATTCTCCGGATCGGCCGCGAGACTCGTCGCGGCCGCAGCAACCGACTGTCGATAGGTGTGACTGAGCACAATCGACCGCACCAACTTCTTCACCGACCAGCCCTCCCGGACGAACTGGCTGGCAAGATGGTCGAGCAATTCCGGATGTGAGGGCGGTTCTCCCGTGGTTCCGAAAGTATCGACGGTGCGGACGATCCCGGCCCCGAAGAGCCAGTGCCAGGCCCGATTGACGTACACCCGGGCCGTCAGCGGATTGGTTGGCGAAACGATCCACTCGGCCAGTTCGGCCCGACCGCTCTGATCCTTCGGCACAACTGGGGCTGAACCCACCAATGCCACCCGCAGGAAGCCCCGTGGTGCGAGATCGCCAAGATTGTGAACGACCCCACGGACATGGATCTTGCAGTCGGTAATCTCCTTCTCTTCAATGACCGACATCGCCATCGGCCTCTTCGGGGCAGTTGCCTGAAGCTTCTTGAGTTCTGCCTCCAGCGCGGCCACTGTATCGCCGGGTTTTCCCGGATCGCCGCCTTTCGTGGGGGGAGACGGGGACGCCAGGGCAATAGCCGGAACTTTGTCTGCCGGGATAAACGTGACTGCGTCCGCAATCACATGGCCCTTTGTCCCCTCGTTTGACACCAGGACGAAGCTCTGGCCGTCCTTCTCGAAACGGTACTGCCCGAGCGACACGTACCGCCCCCCAATGGGTGGGTTGGCCTTCATATCGATGTGGAGGGTTTTTTCGCCTTCGGCACTGAAGACCGTCACGGGAACACTGCTGGCACGGTTTCCGCCGGGTGCATAGGCGAACCAGACCTCGTACCGACCCGAGGCCGGTAACTCCGGTTGGAAGGTGAGCGTCTTCTTTCCCTTATCGGCATCCAGATCGTGCGTGTAGCCGGCCCCAATATAGGTTCCATTAAAGGTCGAATCTTTCCACTCCCCGACTTTCATGGCCTTGGTGTCATCAATGACGATCCCGGGCACATCCTTGATGGCGAGTACACCTCTGGCGGCCGATGCGGCTCCCGGTGTCCTGGCCTTCGCCGTCGCGAGGCGGTTCTGGAGCGATTTGACCGCAGCCTCGTGCTTGACGACCGCTGCCTCGACCTCCGGGGAGGCCGGAAGCGGCACTTCCACCCATTGCGACACGTTCGCATCCTTCAGCGCTTTCACGTTTCGCAGGATGCCAGCGAGAGCGTAATAGTCCGCTGTGGGGATCGGGTCGAATTTGTGGTCGTGGCAGCGGGCACAGGTGACGGTCTGGGCGAGCAACCCTTTCGCGATCACGTCGAGTTGCTCATCCACCACATCCATCCGGAGTTGCTTTTTGTCCTGTTCTTCCAGATTGCTGTTGCCGAGTTGCAAGTAAGTGGTCGCGATCAGTTGCTGCGCTCGATCGGCTGGAGTGGCGGCCGGTAGCAAGTCGCCGGCAATCTGCTCTTTCACGAACCGGTCGAACGGCACATCGTGGTTGAAACTGTCGATCACGTAATCGCGATAGCGCCAGGCTTCATGGAACACCAACCCGCGGAGAGTGACCGATTCGGCGTAGCGGGCGACATCAAGCCAGTGCCGCCCCCACCGTTCCCCGAACCGCGGCGACTCCAACAACCGGTCCACGAGCGACTGGTAGGCGTTCGGGGCGGGATCATTCACGAAAGCATCAACCGCCTCTGGGGTCGGGGCGAGTCCGTGAAGGTCGAAGTACAGCCGTCGAGCGAGGGTGGCGCGGTCGGCGTCCGGGGCGGGGCTGAGCCCTTTGGCTTCAAGTCCAGCGAGGATGAATCGATCCATGTCGGAGATGGCCCACGAGGCGGCCTTCGGAACGGGGGGGTTGGTCACTGGTCGATAGCACCAGAACTTCCGCCCTTCTTCGATCGAAAGTCCCACCTGTTTCCCTGGCCCGACGGCTCGACGCGGATCGGGTGTGCCCATCTTTACCCAGGCTTCGAAGTCGGCAATCACACTCGCCGGAAGTTTCCCCTTTGGGGGCATCTTCACATCGCCGTCGTACTTGAGTGTCTGGACGAGAAGGCTCTCGGCGGGTTTGCCGGGCACAACAACCGGGCCGCTATCGCCACCGGCAAGCCACCCTTCCCGACTGTCCAGGAGCAACCCTCCCTTGAGCTTTTTCTTGGTCGCCGCGTCGGCGGAATGGCAGGCGGCACAGTGCTCGACGAGCACCGGGCGAATCTTCTTTTCAAAGAATTCGATAGCCTTCGGATCAGTCGCCTCAGCAATGGGTGGGGGTGGTGTGGGTGGGGCCGAATCGGTGGGGGGACGTCCGCCAGCCGGGGTGGCGATCAATACGGCCATCAGAAGCACCGCGATGGCTGGCGCTGTGAGGTGGCGCATGGGAGAACAATCCGAGAGGTCTGCGGAGCGGGCGGGTGTTGCTCGGAGCATAGTCTATTATGCCACCCCACCGCGAGAAAGAACACCGGTGGCCACCGATCTCGCTCAGATACTGGAACCCGTTAAGGCAGTCGCATCTATTGAAAGACAATTGTACGTATAAATAGTTGTCAATAAATAAGACCGTAAAATCTGGTGGCTCGGGCATCTTGCCCGTGTCGGCCCAGCATGGCCAGGATGGCCATGCCACATCGAATGCGGCCGTTTTGCTCGTATTCGCACGCTCGACAAACAACACGGATTTGATCTTGGACAAGTTCCAAGTGGGAGGGCAAGGCGACGCCTTGGTTTAGAGACCCAAGTCTTCTCGGCAAACCACTCACGTCGAGCCAAGATGTGAAGTCGGGTTGGGTGTCAAGCCGACGCGACGCGGGGTTGTGGGAAGGCATTTTCCATCCTCCGGTCGCGTATCAACGGAATGGCACCCCCCTATCCTGCGTGTCTTGGCTGACCGGAACTCCTTCCCCAGCCTGGAGCGGGAGTCAACCTGGGAATTTGCATCGATTATCGCGGTCCTGCCAATTTTGCCGATTCCATAGGGGAGCCGAGAGATCGGAAACCCGGCGAATGTGGAGGGCATGCAATGACCGCTCAAGCGTGGCTGGTTGGTGTCGGGGTGGGGGTTTTGTTGACCGGGTCAGGCTGTGTCACCTCCTGCCACCAGGCTGCGAAAGCGAGTCTCGAAGCTGGCCCGAACTGCGAGGTTCCCCTCCGCGATCGACAGCACACCTACGCCGTTCTGCTGAACGGGCTGACTCCAACCGGCCTCGATGGCCTCCGTGATCAGCTTGCCAAACATGGCTTCACGAAGGTTTATTCCGCGGATCTTTGCTATGTCTGGTGGCTGGAGTGGGAGATGCGCCGTGTGTTCCGAGAGGACAAGTCCGCGCGGTTCGTGCTCGTCGGATACGATCTCAGCGCCCCTTCGGTCCTCGGGATGGCTCGTGAGGCGACCCGCAATGGACTTGCTGTCGACTCAGTCGTGCTGCTTGATCCCGTGGCAACCCAACTCGCTGCCTGCAATTCGACGCGGACAATCGTGGTCCGAAGCGCGGGGGATTGTGAACTCGTTCCTCACATGGAGACAGTCGCAGTGCCGGAGGCCGGGCATTTCACGCTCCCAACGCACCCGAAAACGGTTGCCGCCGTGTGTGCGGCTCTGAACGAGACCGCTGCACGCATTGTCCACCCGCCCGTCTATTCGATGGCCGAGAAAAACGAGCTTCTCCCGTTCCCTCGGCCGATCTCCGCGACATCACCTCCCGTTGCTCCCGAGTGGCAGTTTCTGGACGACCAACCCGGCACGCACTCCGTACCCTTGACTCCGTACCCGTGCGATCGGCCGCTCCCCCAACTTCCTCCTGGTTCGATCGATGGCAACATGCCAGGACAGGCCATCCCCCTCCCAGCCCCGAGAAAAGTCGGAGAAGGTCTATAATTCAACAATATGATAGATTAGCAGATCAAGTGAAGGCGAATCAAGGAATTGAACGCCACCCTCGCCGTGGAACTACGCAACCGGGACAAAGTCAGCGGGGACAAGACCGACGGAGGACCGTCCAAATGATGGCTGTTCGGCACAAGCCGAAGGGCGGTCGCTCTTCGCCCAGGTGGGGGCGTTCGTAGCTAACCTCGGCGGAAGCCCTGGTCGCACCTGTGCGGGCCACTCGGAATTACAACCAAATCCTCTTCCTACTTCTGCAAAATAGGTAGATAATTATTTGGCAATTGCAGTATAATGAGACTCATCGCAGTGGCGTAAGCCGAGCCGTTGGGATCGGCCCACCCGCCACTACGAGCCTTGTTGAGCAACTCATCTCGGATCGCCGGGAACCACTGGGTCCAATAATCTCCCCCGGCTGTCCACATTGCCAGCGCGGCATAGTACTGGCCGTAGAAGTAGTGATCGGCCGGAATCACCCTGGCGGCGAACTGCTGGCCCGGCACGAACTGCTGAAGATACCGGAGTCCACGATCGATTTCCCGCCCGGAATAGATGCCGGCGCTGTAGAGCCCAACAATAGCTGCGGCTGACCTGGCAAACGCCGAGCCGCCCCCCGGCCACTGGCCCTTGAAGTAGCTAAAGCCTCCATCAGGGTTCTGGCACCCACGGATGAACTCCACCCCACCATCGACGACGTTCTTCCGCACGAACAGACCCGCGTTCTTGGCTGCTCGGAGGGCCATCATCTGAGCCACGGTCACCGACACGTCCGCAACCGCTGGAGTTTTGTCGTATCGCCACCCACCTTCCCTGTTCCGGGCCTCGACCGTATACGCGATCGCTTGCTCCAGCACTCCCTTCACCTTTTTTTGCCGGGCCGGGTCCGGCAGCATCCCACAGACTTCGGCCAGGAATAAGCACCCAAATCCGTGGCTATACATGGGAGGTTGGTTCGCCCCTCTGCGAGGTCCAGCCGGACCATCCGCTCCCCCGAGTAACCCGGACCCGTTGCTGGCTGCGCTGAGGAGGTAGTCGACAACCCGGGAGACGGTCCGTCCGTAACGCCCTCGACCGGGTTGGTGGCCGCCTGCCATCATCGCAAGCCCAGCCAGCGCAGCAATCCCGACACTGGCCCCGCTGAACCGATCGGAGAACGATCCGTCGTCGAGTTGAACGCGGGCGAGGAATGCCAGGCCGCGGTCGATCGCAGCCTGGGTTTCAGGAGTGATGAACTCCGCTCCGGAATCGGCACCGCGGGGGGTCGGATCTTCAGCCTGCCCCGGTGTGTCGTGTCCGGCCCACCCGAGCACCCCGACCGCTCCCGCAGCAGAAGCCAGGCGGAGAAACCGGCGGCGGGAAACAGGGAATACAGATTCTGACATGGTGTACCGGTTTAAAGTTTAAAGTTTAAAGTTTAAAGTTTAAAGTTTATTAAGTCGACAAGAGCCCGTTTCCTGGGAACGGAAGCCAGATCGGCCGAGGCGATTGTTGAGGCTGGCTTCAAGGCGCGGTGTCTTCGACTTTAAACTTTCAACTCGAAACTTTAAACCCCCATGATACCTGGCGTCAGCTCTGGCGCCAACACGCTCTCGGCTCGCGAGTGCCTGATCCCACCGGCCCATCACTTCTTTGGGGGTGGGGGCAAGTCGGAGTAATCGAGGGGGATCTTCTTCAACTCTGCCTCGACCATTGGCTCGCGTTTCCCAACTTTTTCGCGAGCCGACTTCACAACCGCGGTGCTCACCCCGGGGTTCGCATCGTCTGGATCGGCCTTGTTTCCCCAGGAGTTCCGGACATGGGTCAGCACCGCAGCGATCTCGTAATCCTTCATCGCTCCGCCCTGCGCTGGCATTGCCTCCCGGCCGTATACCCGCCCCCGGACCGTCACCGATTGGTGCAGGCCGTACAGCAGGATGCGGGCGAGCCGGGCGGGTGATGCCTCCGTGCCGGAAACCCATTCGGATCGATTCAGTGGGGGATAATCCTTGCTCGCGTCCCCCTCTCCGTCGGTCTTGTGGCAGGCGAGGCAGACGCGCTGGTAGCGGTCGGCCCCGATCACCATCAACTCGGCTACAGTCTTCGGCTCAGGGTCGGGGGCCGTGGCACCCGGATCGACCCGGAGTCCAGCGTAGCGGAACTCGCCAGTGTCGTAGACATCGCGGCGGAAGTCGGCCGAGTTCGCTCCGATGTAGTACCCGCCCCACATCAGGAGTCCACCGAATACGGCTATCACCCACATCGGAACCGGCTCGAACCCGTCCCGGGGTTCGGCCTGTTCTCGCATGAAGATGTCGTGCATCGCCTGGACGGTGTCTTGGCCGCCAGATGTCGTATCCGGCTCATCCGCGTCCGGGGTGCCTGGCTCTCCGCGAGCCGAGAGCATGACCGGGTCGTTCATGACTTCCATGTGGGACCGGTGCAGCCCGAGCACGGAGTCTGACCCGCCCGGCCCTGGGACATCGGAATCGGGGAGGTCCTTGGTTCGATGGGGTTCGGGGTTCGAGGTACTCATTCCTTGACCTCCGGCAGTGGGGTCTCGGCTTTACGCAGTTCCAGGAGATACGCGACCAGAGATTCGGCTTCCGGGGTCGGGATGACCTGGTAGTCCTCCTCGTCGGTCGTGAGCCAGAACGCGAGCAATTCGGCCTTCCCCGCAGCCGTGGTCAGGTTAAACGGGTTGGGAGTCGCAGCCTGGGATACGTCTGGGAGTGTGGACACCCGTCGGGCAAGAATGGCTGCCCATTCGGCGTCGGTCGGTCGCCACCGGTAGCCGGGATTGACGGTCCACTCGCGGCCGAGCTTCAGGGCCTTATCCGACTTTTGTCCCCCAACCACCTTCTCCCGAGTGTAGAGGAATGCGAACGACGGCATGGTACTCCAGCCATTGATCGCCCGGGGGTTGAGAAGGTGCGGGTGGTGCCACGCCTCGGCATAGCGGGTGCCGACGTTGGCCAGGTCCGGCCCGGTCCGCATTGTCCCGAGCATGGTCGGGCGATCATAAATGTAGTCACGGGACACGGTCCGGCGAGTGCCCCACCCGCGGCGAATGTCGGCCCCGGTCTTCATCTGCCCGTCTTCCCACCAGTTCCCGAACTTGGCGCTGCGAACCTGTTGCGTGTGGCAATAGAGGCAGCCGTTCGCCTGGTACACCTTCACCCCGGCGAGGGCCGCTCCACCCAGCGGACGGGGATAGAGGTCGTCGCCGGGGGTCTTGGCGTAGGGCTGCTCGTTCTGCATCTGCCAGTACGGGTACAGGATCAGCCCGAGCCAGCTTGACGAGAAGGTCAGCAAAGCGCCAACAAAGATCACCATTCCGCGGTCCATGTCCGCTCCCCCCAGAGCGTCAGCCCTGGACATCACCCGCGTTCGGGGCTGGTTCGACGAAATAGGTCGGACCGCCGGATCGCTGCCGGCCCCACCCCATTAGATTCGCCACCAGTAGGAGTGCAAACGCCAGATGCCCAAGGCCGATCAGGCCCCCGGCAAGCGACCGGGCGAACAGGAAACGGAGGAGATACTCGATGATATTCGGCATCGGGATATTGGGGTTGTTCAGCATCCGCCCCTGCCACCATCCGCCGATCGACAGGCTGACGAAATAGATCGTGATGCCGATCGCGTCGCACCAGAAGTGGACGCGGATCAGGGTTGGGCTGGCCCACTCTCGACCCGTTAATCGGGGGACCATGTAATAGAAGAGCCCGAACATGGTCATGGTGAAGAACCCATACATTCCGAGGTGCGCGTGGGCGACCGTGTAGTGGGTGAAGTGGGCGACCTCGCTGAAGTCTTTCAGGGCCTCGATCGACCCCTGAAAGCTGACTGCTGTGTAGGAGATTGCCCCGAACACCGTGAACCGCAGCGCGGGACTGTACTTCAACCGCTGGAAACTCCCGAGCATGGTCATGTGATGGTTGATAGCAACCGCGATCACCGGTATGAACATCATCATGCTCCCGACCGTGCTGGCCGTGGCTAACCACGCAGGGATCGGCCCACCGATCAGGTGGTGCATCCCGGCCCACGAGTAGAACAGTGCCAGGGACCAGAACCCGATAATACTCAGGTAATAACTGTGGACTGGGCGACCGATGACCTTTGGGATAATATAGTACGTCGTCCCGACTGCGATGGGGGTCAGCCACAGGCCGAGGTAGTTGTGTCCGAACCACCAGTTCACGACCGGCTGGATCACTCCGGTTGCGGGCATCCAGAAGATCATCAGCACCGCGACCGTGTATAGCCACGGGAACCAGAACACCGCGGCCAAGATATACCACTGGGTAACGTAGACATGCAACTCGCGGCGGCGGCGGAAGGTAGCGACCGTCCACGCCGAGACGATCCCGACTCCCGTGATAAAGAAAGGCGGGACGTAGGAGGGAGCATCAAGCCACTCGACCGACTGAGCATCCCCGCTCAAGATCCCGACCACATCCGCAATCATCCCAATGTTCCACATCGTGCCGGCGAACACGAGCAGAGTCGGGTAGATCAGGGCGACTCGTGAGAGGCGGCACATCAGCCAAATCGCGGCAGCCATCACCATCATCGCCGACCAACCGACCCCGACGGCCTGGAGGTGGGCCATCCGCACCCGCCCGAAGGTGAGTTCCGGACTGCCTGTCAGAAAGTACGGGCTGTGCAACTTGATCGAGGCGATGATCCCCAGGACCGTCCCGACCAAAAGCCAGAAGGCGGCACTCGTGGCGAAATAGAGCACCGGAACCCGGCAGGAGGCGTCGATCTCTCGTCGCTCAAGAGCGGACCGTTCCCGGTCGGTCTGCGTCAACGGGGTGGTGGTGGCCATTTCAGATCGGTCTCCGGCCAGTACGGATCACGGATCACAGGAGTCGCTTACGACCCTCGGGAATTCATCGGTCGTCTCGCCGATGGGCTCGTCCGGACCAAAGATCGACTGCGCTCCCTGCTGGAAGTTTTCGAACTGACGGTGGCGGAATGCCCACCCCATCGCCAGAACAGCGGCACCACCGAACATCACGACCGAGCCAATGATTGTGGCCAGGATCATGAAATCAGCGGAGTTACGATTGATAAACTCAGTCGTGTTCACGCTCGCTCCTTCAGGTCTGTGGCCGCGTAACAGACGCTCTCACTTTTTTTCCGGTGCCGTTGGTGCTGCAATCGGTTCAATGGGGAACGGCAGCCGGCCGTAGCGATTTTTGTCGTCCTTTGACTTCTCGGTGTGAGCCAACACCTCGGCAGTCGCCTTGCCGACGGATAATTTCACCGTCGAGTCAGTCCCGTCGAGGACAGCTTGGTTCCGGGCCTGGACTTCCTTCAGTTTGGCACCTGGATCGGCCTTCGTCTCGATTCGCGCATCGCCGAGGTAATTTGGCGAGTAATACGCGACCAGCACAAGACCGACAAACAGGAAAAGCCCCAGAAGCGTGGCCACTGCGGTGGCGTAGGGAAAACCTTTTGGTGAGTCGGTGTCTGACATGGTGTTTTAGTGTTTCGTGTTTCGTGTTTCGTAGATAGCACTCCACCTGCCGTCTGTGACTATTCGGCCCTCTTGAACTCCAAACGGGTGGCCGAAGCTCAACGAGCTATGGTGTTTCATTCTCATATCCAATCGTTTCGTTGAGCCGGGCGTCCCGAATCGGGATCAGGGGAGACCGCTGGAACCCGCGGAGAGCCGACAGAAGAACCATCGTGGACATGAACACTGGAGCGGCCACATCGAGCAGGCGGAGGTGGATCGTACCCTGATGCAAGACGGGCAGGATCTGCCAGTACAAATCAAACGCATGGGTCAGGAGGATCCACCCGGCCGCCACGGCCAGCATTACCGGGTTCCGCTTGTTTGCGCGGGGGAGAAGCAAGAAAAACGGGACGACAAAGTACAGAATCGGGAGGAGGATTGAAGCGTTATACCAGCCCCCGTTCCTTCGCAGAAGGTAGAACTGCGTCTCCTCCGGCATGTTCCCGTACCAGATCAAGAAGTACTGGCTAAAGGCGATATACGCCCAGAACACCGTGAATCCAAACATCAGTTTGGCCACGTCGTGGAGGTGCTCGATCGTGATCGTGTTTCGCAAGTAACCAGCGTACCGAAGGATCAGCACAAGAAGAACGCCTGTCGAGAGCGACCCGCGCAACGCACCCGCCCAGAAGTACACCCCGTAAATCGTGCTAAACCACGAATACTGGAGGCTCATCAACACATCAAAGCTGAAGAACGTGGCTGTCAGCCCGAGCAGGAGGACTCCGGATGGTGCCCACTGCTGCATCTTTCGCGTCAATGCGGCTCCACCGACGGCATCTTGCTGAAGCGACCACCGCCGCATTGCAGTGGCGTAGCCGACCCAGACACCAAAGTAGATCCCCAGGCGGAAGAGGAAGAATGGAATGCTGAAATACAAATGCTTGACCTGCCACTGATGATGTTCGTGGCTACCAAACGCTGGCTCGGGTTGGGAGATGAGATCATACCATTGATGCAGATTCCCGGAGTAGATCCCAAGCACCAGCGGCAGGAACAGCAGAGCCAGTGGGCCGATCGCCCGCGTGACGTTTTCGTACACTCGCCGCAGTCCGACCGACCAGCCCGCGTCGGCGACATGGTGGATCAGAATCCAGAACAGGGAACCGAGGCAGATGTCGAGGGCGAACACGTATCCGAAGAGATACGAATGGAAGAACTGCCGACGGGTAGTCTCCCCAACGGCCCCAACGAGGAGGATGACACCTGTTACTCCCAGGATCAGCAAAAGTGTACGGAATGCCCCGGCCGTACGGTCGCCAAGGGGCGCGACATCGTCCGGGAGCCCCGGCGGCAGGGTGAAGGCCTGGTCGGTGTCGATCCCGTTGGTGATGGTTGCGGTGCTCATCAAATCGCCGTTGGCCTTGTCTTCGGTATGTCGTCCGCTCGCTGGACGCGAGACCACACTACTTTTTGTCCACCATGCCCACCGGAGCGCGGGCGTACTGTAAGACCCGGAGGTAGGCGACGATGGCCCACCGGTCCTGCACTTTTACCTGATGCCCGTACCCTGGCATCGACCCCTTCCCATTTGTGATCGTGTGGAACAACTGCCCGTCCGGCAGGGACTGGTAGGTGGCCCCGGTCACATCCGCCGGGGCGACTGAAAGCCCATACGCGCCGACAATCCCGTAGGCATCAGTCCCCGCACCGCCCTTCCCACTCGTGCCGTGACAGGCTGCGCAGTGGACGTTGAACTGCTGCCGGCCATGTTGGAGCATCGGTCCCCACCCGCCAGCCGTGGAGACCGCCGCGTCTGGCACCCGTGCGACAAAATACCCCTCGGTGATTTGCCCCGCCTTCCACTCCGGGGGCTTGGGGACCGACACCCCGTCCTTCGTCTCTTTGGCGGTCGGGTTGGCGATCCCCAGATAATATCGCTGGTCAGCCTTCAGGAAATCGGCTGTCGGGCCAGGATGGTATCCGGCATCGGCGAAGTAATCGGTCCCATCGAACGGGATGGTGTTCTCGACCGGTAGCCGCATCGCCCGACCATCGGCGAACAACTTGCTCTCACCCTGAGCGGAATACCTCGGCTGATATTTCATGTCGAGGAAGAAGTGCCACGGCCGGGAACCGCTCGCCTGGCCGCGGAACCCGAGTGCGGCCACGACCAGTCCGAAACAGACGAACAGGGCGGTGAGCATGGACAGGTACGAGAAGCCCCGGCCCCTCTTTCCGCGGACGCTGGAGAGGAACAGGGTGGCAACGACGAGCAACACCCCTGTGCCGAGGATGAGCCCGATCACCCAGTTCATGAAGACGTTCGTGTCGACGGAATACATGGATCACCTGATCGCAGTTGTCACTTTATCATGCGGATGGTATCGAACCCTCCAACCCGCTGGGAAGAAACCTATCTAACCGCTTCGCGGTAAAAACGCTGGTGGGGGCAACTGTATACCCAGGGTGCGCGAAGCGCGACCCTGGGCTTTGTTCTGTAACCTCTTCGAGGTAAAGACAACCAACGGATTCACCTTCACTCGGGTCTCACAGGTTTTTTCTCGCGATTTGGGCGCACTGGGTAGATCGCGCCCTTCCAACTGGCTACTCCCAATCACTAGCCTTCAACGACTGCAACGTGCTTCCCACCAAGCGACTCCAGGAATCCCCGGGTGCGGTCTGGATCGAACTGCGGATCGGCAGCCTCGACAGTCAGGAGGAACCCGCCGAGCGAGGACCGTCGGAATGTCGGGTGGTGATCAACCGGATGGAACAGCCTGGGCAGTCCACACAGCCCGATCAGGCTGAACAGGGTAAAAAACGCGGCAAACAGGACGGTGAGTTCAAAGAAAATCGGGACGAATGCTTCCCAGCTCCGGAATTCTTTCCCACCGACGATAATTGGGTAGTAATACGCGCTGAGGTAAAACTGCATGGTCGCAGCCACCGCCAGCCCGGTCAACCCACCAGCCAAGGTGAAGAGTGGCAACCGACTGCGGCTCCGGCCGATGGCCGTGATCATCCCGTGGACTGGGTAGGGGGTCCAGGCATCGAGTCGCTGGTACCCCGCCTCACGTGTCCGGCGGGCGGCCACGAGGAGGTCGTGCGGGTTGGCGAACTCGGCGATTGCCCCCCACGGCTTCCCCGTCCCCCCCGGCGCAGCGAGGAAACTCGGCACGGGCTCGGGCGACTCCGGCACCTCTGTCCGGGCTGGCCGGGGTGCGCCGAACGCTGCGGCCCTTTCATGGTCGGCGGTCGGGTACTGGCCGTTGACCTTGAGGTATTCTGACTCCATGAATGGGTCGGGGTTGGCGGCCGGGAGCACTCCTTTCACCTCGGCGATGGCAATCATCGGCAGAAATCGCACGAAGAGGAGCGTCAAGGTGAAGAACAGGCCGAAGTCGCCGACCATCTGAAGCCAGTCGACCCAGGTCGGGTAGAACTGGCCCCACGATCCGGGCAGGAAATCGTGACTCGTCGACTGGACGATAATCACAAACCGTTCGTACCACATCCCAACGTTCACGCACGTCACGACGAGCAGCACGAACCACGGGGTCTGCCGGCACCACCGTATCCAGAACACCTGCGGGATGATGAGATTGCAGGTCATCATCGTCCAGTAGGCCCAGGTGTAGTCACCGGTGAAGGCCCGATCCTGGAAGGTCTGCCACTCATACGGATTGCCGGAGTACCAGGCAATGAACAACTCCATGCAGTAGGCGTACCCGACAAGCGACCCGGTCGCGAGGATGAACTTACACATCACATCGATGTGCCTGATGGTGACGAGATTGCTCAACCCGTACACTGCTCGCGCCGGGATCATGCACTGGAGGACCATTGCGAACCCACCGAAGATCGCTCCAGCCACGAAATACGGTGGGAAGATCGTCGTGTGCCATCCGGGGATCACAGACGTGGCGAAGTCGAACGACACCACCGAGTGGACCGACAGAACCAGAGGAGTGCTCAGCCCGGCAAGCATCAGGTACGCAACCTCGTAGTGCCGCCAGTGGCGGGTACTGCCCCTCCATCCCAGCGCCAGGAAGCCGAAGATCACCTGTCGGGTTCGACTTCTGGCGCGGTCTCGCAGCGTGGCGAGGTCAGGGATCAACCCGACGTACCAGAAGATGAGCGAGACAGTGAAATACGTGCTGACCGCGAACAGATCCCAGAGGAGCGCAGAGCGGAAGTTCGGCCAGATGTGGTTCGCGTTCGGCAGCGGGAACATGAACCACGCATACCAGAACCGGCCGACGTGGATGCCCGGGTAGACCATCGCGCAAATCACGGCGAAGATGGTCATCGCCTCGCTGAACCGATTAATGCTCGTCCGCCACTTCTGCCGGAACAAAAACAGGATCGCTGAAATGAGAGTTCCCGCATGCCCGATCCCGATCCAGAACACAAAGTTGGTGATGTCAAAGGCCCAGTTTACCGGGTTGTTCGATCCCCACACACCGACTCCGGTCGAGATCAAGTAACTCGCTGCCAACACCCCGCCGAGCAGGAGGGCGGAGGTGACAAGCAGGGCCGGCCACCACCAGTTCGGCTGAGGCTGTTCGGTAATCCCGGCGATCTGGTCGGAGAGTTGATCGAAGTCGGTCGGTCCCCACACGAGCGGAATGCGCGGCAGCGGATCGGCGAATCGGCCATGTGATGGCTCGTTCGCTCCGGCGACCTCGTGCGTTTCGTGGGCCTTCGCGGTCATTGAGCTTTCGCTTTCGCAAAACCAAACCGGTGGTATCGCTACGCTCAACCACCGGCTAATCGCTGCGACCCCTCCGGGGTCGGTTGGGCCATCATATTCGCGTCATTGTCGCCGTCCCCGCCCCCGGTGGTAGAGCTGCGCTCGACCACCGGCTAATCGCTGCGACCCCTCTAGGGTCGGACTTCTTCCGCGTTCCGCGTTCCACGCTCCGCGTTCCGCGTTCCGCTTACGATGTCAGTTCCGGGTTCGGGTTCCGGACCCGAGGCAAGTAACTCGTCCGGGGTTTCGTGTTCAGTTCGCCGAGCAGCAGGTACTCGGCCTCCTTCGCCTTCTGTTTTGCCACGCGGCTGGTTGGGTCGAGGACGTTCCCGAAGACGATCGCCTCGGTCGGGCAGGCGGCCGCGCAGGCGGTCGTCACCATCCCGTCCGGGACGATCACCCGGCCGGAGCGGTCGAGGTCGTATCCGGCAGTCAGCGGCTTCTTGGGCTTGCGGTAGGCCGATTGCTCCCGGCCTTCGGGCTTGAAGTCAGAATCCACTTCGACCACCTTGCGGCCTTGGGCCACTTCTGTGGCCGCGATCTTCGCTCCGTACTTCGCACGCTCCAACCGCTGGACACAATAGGTACATTTCTCCATTACACCGCGCATCCGGACAGTCACATCCGGATTTTTCTGCATCTTCAGCGTTTCGGGCATCAGATTGTGGGTCAGCGACGACCCGCCATCGGCGAATGGAGTCGGGACTCGGAGCTGGTCGAGTGGCCGCTTGTTGAAGTTGAACCAGTTGAAGCGCCGGACCTTGTAAGGGCAGGCGTTCGCACAGTAGCGAGTGCCGATGCACCGGTTATAGACCTGAAGGTTGAGCCCCTCCGGACTGTGGACCGCAGCGTTCACCGGGCACACCGTCTCGCACGGGGCCTGCTCGCAGTGGACACACGCGACCGGCTGGGTCACCACCTGGGGCTCATCGGGGGTCGAGGCGAAGGTCGTGAAGTACCGGTCGATCCGGATCCAGTGCAACTCCCGGTTCCGCTTCACCTCAGTCTTCCCGACGACCGGGATATTGTTCTCGCTCTGGCACGCAATCACACAGGCCGAGCATCCGGTGCAGGTGTTCAGATCGATGACCATGCCCCACTGGAACTGGCTGTCGAGCAACTCGGGGCGAGCCAGATCGAGTGGGAACCGCTCCTGCTTGCGACGGGCCGGAGCTGGCGGCTGCTGCGGGTTCCCGTAGCCACCCTGGAACCCCTTCTTGAGGTCGTGCTCATTGGCGAGTTGTGCCGGAGGGAGCCCGATCTTTGGCCCATGCCGGGGTCCGGCCGGGTGGTCGTGGGGGGGGCCAGCGAGGAGTTTGTGGTATTCCGGCAGGGCGTACTCCTTGATGATCTCCCGGCCCTCCGGAATGACCCCGTGTTCCTGGGTGGTCACCAGATCGGCTGTCCGGCCAGTGGGTTCGAGTTTGCACCCGCCGACAAAGTGCAGGGTATCCGAGCGCCGAGCCGGGAAGACGTCTGTTCCACCGCCCTCGGGGACGTGGCCAATCCGCATCTCACCAAGTTGGCCGAAGGGGAGTGTGATCGACCAATCCGCCTGGCCGGGAAGGAGATAGACCGGGATCTCGATCACCCCGCCATCCCGGATTGTCACCCGGACAATGTCTCCGGTCTTCACCCGGAACTCGGCCGCTGTCTTCGGGCTGATAATCGCTGCGTTGTCCCACACGAGCTTGGTGATCGGATCGGGGAGTTCCTGGAGCCACGGATTGGTCGCGAACCGGCCATCGTAGACGGTGTAACTGGGGACGAACCCGACCTCGAGCCCATCTCGCGTCGGGGCCGGGGGGAGCTGGATCTTCGCCAACTCCCCCCCGATCCGAGCGGTGTCGAGTTTCACATCGACAGGAGGCTTCGGCTTCCCCCCGGCCTTGTCCTTGTCAGCCGGGAGGAAACCAAGCTGTTTGTACCGGTTGAACTCGGTCTCGAACGCGGGGGCGGTGGCGGCGATTCCCGCACGGTCGGCAAACACTCGCCGGATGAGTTCGTACGCTTTTGCCTTGGCGGTCAGATATGAGGTCGTGGGCGGGTTGGTCTTCGGATCTCCGCCCGGGAAGGCGTATTGCGTCATCAGTGTGAGGACTTCCAGCACCGTTCGGCCGCCACGGGGGGAGGTGGCGTCGGATATCGTGTCCGCCCCCCGACCGCTATTGAGCGGCGCGATCAGCGGCTGAATGCAGCAGAGAGTACCGTCGGTGGCTTCGGCGTCTCCCCAGCCTTCGAGCGGGTGGGCCAGAGGCAGGTGCCAGTCGGCCGCCTCGGATGTGTGGTCGAAAAACAGTCCGAGCCGGATCTTTCGCGTGACCTTCTGGAGCGCGCTTTTCACGTTCAGGTCCGCGGGGGCGGTGAGAACCGGATTCCCGCCGACGATCAGCAGCGTTGTCACCTTGTCCGCAGCAATGTCCTTGACCAGTTCGACGAGACCCTTGTCGGTTGCCTCCGGGGGGGGGTCGCGAAATTCGATCACCCCGGTCTCGGTGTTGCCGAGCACGTCGTTCACAACATGCCCAAGAGCGTGAACCCACCCTGGCTGGCGGTAGCCGACCACGACCACCCCTTTCCCGGCGTTCGCAGCCAGGTCTTTCGCAACCGCTTTCACCCACGTCTCGTTCAACCCGGTTGGAGTGGCCAGTCCGCCCAGTTGGGGCGGGACCGCGCTGGGCTTCTTGAGCCGGTCCTTGTGAGCCGACGTGAGTTCCTTCGCGACCGCGATGAGAAACCCGCCGACAAGGGCACTCGGAAGCCGGAGCCGGTGGTCGGCCATCGTTCCGGTCACGGTGTAGGTACTCTCGACGACGTACAACCGGCTCATCGCGTCCTTGGGTGTGTCGACTCTTCGCCGGGCTGCAAACCCCCGGCTGTGGGAAATCAGGTCTGCATCCAGTCCGAGGAAATCGCTTTCGAGGGCGAGAATCCGATCGGCCTTGTCGAGGTTGTACCGGGCGATGAGTCGTGTGCCAAAAGCGATCTCGGCCCCCTTCCGAACCTCGCCAGGGTCGACGGGCTCGTAGGTATGCCACGACGCCTCCGGCATCGCCTCCTTGAGATGCGAACGAATGAGCCGGACGGACGGGGAGTTCAGATCCTCCGCGAGGACGGCGAATCCCTTCCCTTTTTCCTTGACGAGGCGATCGGCCTCAGCGCGGGCGAAGGTATCGAAATCGTCCCAGGTTCGTACGACACCCTTTTCCATCACTCCCGGGTATTTGTCGGACATCACCCGGTCGGGGCTGTAGAGATCGAGAACGGCGGCCTGGGCGAAGGCATCCGTGCTTCCCCGACTGCACGGATGGACGGGGTTCCCCTCGACCTTGGTGGGCCGACCCTCGTGGCTTTCAACGAGCACAGGGAAAGCGCCCCCCGGGCGGGGGAGGCAGGTGGCGTAGAAGGTCGGCTTTCCGGGAATGAGCTGGCCGATCTGATCGTCCGGGACGGCAGAGAACGGGAGGATCGTGATCTCCGGGCGGCGGCAGCCCGCCAGACCAGCGAGTCCGAGGGCCGCGGCCGAAAGGGCGAGGAACGCGCGGCGGTCGACGCTGGGCGAATCTCCCTCCCGAAGTTCGGCCTCCCCGAGGCTTTCGTAGACATTGGCGAACCCGGGGAACTCGTCCCGTGCGAACGCCCGGAACTCTGGCGTCTGGGCCAGGTCGTCCAGGCTCCGCCAGTAGTCCTTGCAGTCGGCGGTCGTCCGGTTCGGGGTTGCCATGAGTGGCCCAATGCAACCCAGGGCGTTGCCCTGGGCTGAGAAATCTCAGCCTTTCAGGCTGAAAACCATCCACGTATCGGCCACGGTCTGACCGTCTTCACCCCAAAGGGGTGAGATCTCTCAGCCCAGNNAGCCCAGGGCAACGCCCTGGGGCGTGGGGCAACGCCCTGGGGCGTGGGGCAACGCCCTGGGACGTGGGGCAACGCCCTGGGCCGCAACGGGCAACACCCCGGGTTCGCTCTACCGATGGCAGCTCTGGCAATTCATGGGCGGATTCACCTGGAGATCCTTCTTGATCGCCTTGCCGATCTCCTCGCGGGTTTGGCCGGCGGTCGGAACCCAGGTCAGGTTCGTCACCTCGGACACCGGTCGGAGGCTCTTCTCCGACTCGTTGTGGCATTTCAGGCACCAACCCATCGTGAGCGGCTGGTCGTGTCGGACGACCTTCATTTCGTTCACCGGGCCGTGGCACGAGATACAGGAGACACCCTTGTTCACATGGACGGCGTGGTTGAAGTAGGCATAGTCGGGGAGTTTGTGAACCCGCTTCCACTCGACAGGCCGACCGGTGTCGAAACTGGCCCGGACCGGAGCGAGCAGCGAACTCGTGCCCTTCACGTTTGCCTTCTTCGGGTTGTGACAATTCATGCACGTCTGGGCTGTTGGGACGTTCGAGTGCGGGGACTCGAACACGTGGGTGTGGCAGTAGGTGCAGTCGAGGCCGAGCTGTCCGACATGCTGCTCGTGGGAGAACGGAACCGGCTGTTCGGGTTGGTAGCCGACCCGGGTGTAGCTGGGCAGAGCGTAGTAGTACCAGCCGACCACGAACAGGCCGACCGCGACCACAAGGCCGACGGCGGTCTGGCGGACCTGAGCGTCGATGGATCGCGAGAAGATGGCGGCCACGCCGTCGCCTCTCTCTGGCGGTGGACTCAAACGAACGCCATCCCAAACAGGCAGCCGCTTCTGCCTGCTCGGGGGTGGTTGGTCAACGGGGACAGGGAAACGGTATGGGGTTACGACCACTTCCGGCAAGCTTGAGAACCGGGAAAAGATCGCTGGTGTCGGAAATTCCTGACGGCGGGAACCACGGCAGGGGGAGTTCCCGAGGGCGGGACAGTCCAGAGCCGATTAGCCATGAGGTCGGGTGAATTCCAGAGTCTGCAATTGCTTCGGAATTTGTGACTTGACATTGACCTGTCGCCACCAAAGAATTAAGCCGGTTGGAACCGGATCAGTATCGCGGCCGATCCGCATGCGCTCGCCAGTTCAGGACCGGAGCAGTCAGTCTAGCAGTCGACCAGTATCCATGAACGCGAGCTGGGTCATGCCACCTACCCAAGCACAAGCCCCGAGATGTGGTGAATCGAGCCATGCGTCCGGAAAACAGATCCGATGGAATGTCGCGTCAGTGAGTCGAGCGACCGACGATGGCCGCGTCGGGATCGAGGGCCTCGATTCAAGCGGTTGCCAAGATCACCGAGCTTCCGTTTCAGACCTCCTCCCCACGGAAATTTCGCCATGATCCGAGTATCAATCACTTGTCTGACACTGACCGCGGCCGTCGCCGTGGTGGGGTCGATTAGCTGGTCGTCACGGCCGGGAGCCGCCGACGACGGCTTGGGGGGTGCCATCCATCTCCCCGTCGTCTGCGACACGCCGCTGAAAGCACCCCAGGTCTCCCCGGATATGCCGGCCGATGTGGAGGGAGCCCTCGCGCAGAAGAACTTCAACGTCGTGCAGCGAGCGACCGACATCTTCGCCTGGCAGGAGTTCATTGCCCTGAACTGGCCAGCCGTGGCTGGGGAACGGGGCGAACCGGCCCGGAAGAAACCCTTCACCGCTACGGGACCGCGGGTCTGGGAAACCTGGAAAGAGACTACCGAGGTCTACCTCCCGGGTGGGGCCGAACCCCCTCCCTGGGACGCCCATCAACCTGTCCCCGAGGCGTGCAAGGAAATGCCCGAGGCCAAGATCCTCTTCCGCCAGCACAAGGTGGACGAGGTTCTGCACGACGATTTCCAGCCGACCAAGGCTGACGGTGCATTGCCGGGGACGCTGACCGACCAGCGTGGCCGTGTCGTCCGCTATGAAATTCGCATGAACCGGATTCTCTTCGAGTATGTCCGCCGTCATGGTCTGTACAGCGCGGTCACACAGGCGGGAGTTCCGACCGTCAAGGCCCCCGACGGCTCTGTGCTCATCAAGGCCGCCTGGCGGGAACTGGTGCCGGATGAGGAAGGCCGGTTCTACACCGTCGAGGCATGGGTGAGTGACCACCCGGACCGGACGACAGCGCGATACCACCCCCGCAAGATGGGGTTGGTTGGCCTGCACATCATGACCAAGACGCCTGCCGCCCCGCAGTGGATCTGGTCCACCTTCGAACAGGTGGACAACGTTCGCGGTCCGAAGCCATCGTTCTCCAATCCCGGGTGTACCAACTGCCTGAACAATCGGCAGACGTGGCCAGGTATCCCCAATCAGGTCACTCGCGTGATCCCCATCCCGGATAAAGACCCAGACTGTGCCGCCCACGAGCGAGCGGTGGATAACGTCCAGCAACTCAACCTGGGGGTTCAGAAGGGGCTTGGCGACTCCGTATTCCGCAACTACGAGTTAGTCGGCGCACAGTGGCCGATGCGGAAACCGGTGCGGAAACCGGTGGTCGCCCCGACCCCCGACACCGTCTTCGACGTCCGCCCGGCCCGGCTCGGCAACACCACGATGGAGACGTACATCCAGGACACCTCGTCGTGCATGTGATGTCACGCCATGGCCCGGACATCGAACCCCGCCCGATTCGTTTCCGCGGACTTCACCTTCACGTTCGGCGACGCCCTCCCGCAGCAGACGAACCCCCAGGTGATTCCGCGGCCGATCAAGCCCGTCACCGACTGGGATGTCCAGCAATGGAACGGCATCCTCCGGGGCCACGCCCTGTCCGCCCGGACCTACGAGCTGTTGCCAACGAATGTGCCGGTTGCCAAACTCCACTGCGGCAGTTGCCACCTCAACAACGGGGGCAACCCGACCGCGGCCTGGTGGGTCGGGATGCTCAAGGAGTACAACTACCCGACGACGTCCGGCCTCCCGGATCGGATCAACCAGTGTTTTGAGCGCAGTATGAACGGCGTGCCTTTGCCCAATGACCCGGCCAACCCTGAGATGACTGCGTTCATCCTCTATATGCAGTGGCTGGACGAACAGGCCCAGTTGCTCAAAATCCCCACCCCGAAGAACCCGTACCCACCAATCTCGAGTCTGACCGGGGATGCGTCGCTGGGGGAAGCAATCTTCGGCCAGAAGTGCGCCTTCTGCCACGGGGCCGACGGCCAGGGCCGGTACGAAAGCGACACCTACTACCGGCCGGCATTGTGGGGTCCGCACTCATTCAACGGCCAGGCCGGAATGGCCACATCGCCCAAGCTGCCCAGCTTCGTCCGCGCGAACATGCCGTTCCACTCCGGTGGTGAATTGACCGATCAGGAGGCCTGGAACCTGGCGGCGTTCATCCTGAGCAAGCCGCGACCTCCGGGGAAAGTAACCCGGTGAGGGGTGGGGAGAGTGCGATCTCCCCAGGGCACATGGGGGGTGNNCCCGTGGCACCCAATCCCCCTGGGAGATTTCCTCTCACCAACTGCCTAAGCCGGTGAGGGGCCGGGGGGGAGTGCGATCTCCCCACTGTGCCCGAATCGCGAGAAAACGCTGGTAGTACCGATCGTTTTCTCACCCGCTAAGGCGGTGGGCAGGAGAAAGGATACCCGATTAGGGCGAGCGGTGCGGCGTCAGCCCGCCGGTGCTTGACCTCAAGCGTCNNAACTCGGTCGCGAAACTCACGGGAATATTAGCTCCTGCCCCCCGCCTTATTGTTCTCACCTGACCTTGGCCTTGAACTTGACCACCCCGCTTTGACCCGGGAGGAGTAACCCGGGTAACTCCCAGCGAACCACCGCCGACCCCACCTCGTTCTCCCCGGCGGTGAAGTTCGCGGCCCGGTCCGACTGGGCCGAGCCCGCGATAAACTCCAACCGTCCGCTGAGGCTATCGCTCACCGCGACGTCCGATATTGTCTTGTTCCCCGTGTTTACGAACTTGATCGTGAAAGTCACAATATCCCCTGACTGGACCATCCCTGACGGGTCAACCGATTTGGTGACAGTCAGCGGACAAAGTGAGGGATATGCGGTCAGTTGCTCGGGCTCGACCACGACCCCGACCACCCTCGCCCCCTGAATCTGGCCCATAACGACCGGCCGACTGGTTCCGATGAAGAACGACGTCCCCACCCGCCCAACGTACCCCATCGTCCGCTCCTTGATGCCGACTGCGACCGGTTTCTCCCGGCCGATCTCGGCCCTGGCGGCGAGCCGGTCCCGGGCACTCTGAAGGCTGAAGGCTCCGATATTCACGACGGCTGCGGACGGGGCATCGAACCCGAACGGCGCGATTTCGGAACGCTGAATCACGAACCGGGGAACGCAGAGGCACACGACGTTTGATGTCGTCACACGCCGTCGCCCGGCGATCGTGTATTCCACTCCGACATCCGTCGGGTTCAGTCCCCCCAGACGGCCCTCTGGCCCAATCCCAAGTGGATCAAGTTTATCGCCACCATCGACGAGGCACTCCTCCTTCGGCCCCCGCGGCCCGTAGATCGGGTCGTACAGTTTGCAGCCGTAGAACCGGATCGTCGGCGGAACAACAGGAGTTCGCAGGTATCGCTCTCCGGGGGCCAGGATGGTCCCATCAATGGCCGAGGCCGCGAGCCAGTCCGGTGGTGGGAGTTTGCTCCCGAGTCGGACGATCGCGACTAACCGGCCGTTTGCGATCGCTGCCTTGATCGCCTCTTCCTCCGACCCGACGGAAACCTCGTAGGGTGTGTTTGGGCTAAACTCGGCCGGTATCGCCTTCTCCGGGTCTTCGAGATAGACCGCCTTGGTGATCAACGCTCCGGCAAGCGCCCGTTCGATATCTCGCGAGTTGAACACGAGCGGAGCGGGCCAGTCCATGTAATTCATCCCGGGCCGCGGGACCAAAACCCCATGCACCTCGATTTCGGGGTAGAGCACCCGATCAGGGTGGTAGGGGAGATTTGACAACTCCAGGCGGTAGACGTACCCGGGTCGGAAGCCGAAGACCGCCGGAGTCTCGGAGATCCGGGCCAGTTTCGACCCGGGATGTACAGCCACCCGCACCCCCGGCGGGGCCAAGACTTTGGCCGCGAGAACCGGGGCGGGCACGGGCATCCCAAGCCCCGGTTGCAACATCGGGGGCATCCCAGGAGGGAGAGTGGGCATCCCGCCGGGCGCGGCCATCGCAGGAACACCCGCTGGTGGCCCCATCCCCGGAACGGGCACCGACCCCGGGGCGACCGGCCCAGCGGCAGCGAACGAGCCCAGTAGTGTCAGCACACCAACGTTCATCGAAATCACTCCAGGAAACCCCCGCCTTCAGGCGTGGGGAGGAATGGAGAGGGGCGACACGATTTCCAAAAAAAGGATCGTGAATAAGTCCCACTGTCCATCCGTCTACCTATGTGGACACAGGTTACCCATCGAAACCCGATGGGGCGGTAAAAGTCCGTGGGCTCGTTGGCTCTGGTCGCAAGGCACCCTGGTTGCAGGGATAACGGTTTAGACCTCAAGAAAACGTACTTGGAGCCACTGAGTAAAAACGGGGACTGCGGGCAACCGCATGTTTCTAGCGGCCTTTGTCAACGGCCGTGAGTTAGTAGCGGCTCCGCCTCACAAGCGGCCCAGCTACAAGCCCCCGACTTCAGTCGTGGGGTGTTGACGGCGAACCTCTCAGGGGACCGGCAGAAGGAAATCGAGCACCGTCATGGGCAGCAGTTGGTCTGCGTTTTCGCCCCGAAGGGTCGGCGGATAATAGCCCAGGGTGGAGCCGGGCTTCCGGCGAAACCCTGGGAAGCGGGCTTACACAAAATGCCCACCGATCGGGTGGGCATTGAGGATGCTCCGGGTGGCCTGGTTGAAGTTTTGACGTTCCTGTTGCAGAGGCTATGCCTGACCAAGTCGCAGATTGATCTTGTTCGGCTTGGGCCATCTCCTCTCTTCCCCTCTCCCCCAGAGGGGAGAGAGGAGACGCACGTTGCGGACTCCCGATCAACGCAATCCCTGGACTGTCGGCGGAAGCGGGCCGGGAGGCAGCGGGGCAGCCGGACCCTGCGGGCTGGGGGCTGGTGCTGAACCCATCGGCCTCGTTGTCGCGATTGGGGGCAACATCTGCGGGACAGCGTTCGCACCCGGAGCAGGCTTGGGTGGGGTCAGCATGCCCGGGGGCGGCCCCATCCCCGGCGGTGCGGTCATCCCCGGCGACGTGTGGTTTTCGAGGTCGATGTTCCCAAGCCGGATGATCGCCAGGATCGTCCCACGCCGCTGGGCCTCGGCGACCGGGTCAGCACCGGGCTCCAGCCGGGTCGACACGATCTCTTCGGCCGCCCCGACCGTGACAAAGTCCTGGAAGGCCGGATCAGGCAGGTAGATCACCTTGACCACCATGTTCCCATCGGCTGCCTGTTGGAAGTCTTCGTTGGTGAACGTGATCGGCACTGATGAGTGGGCCAAGAAGGTCAGGGACTTGGGCGTACCGGGAGTGACTTCGAGGGTCGGGTAGAACCACCGCCCCGGGAAGTTCGGCAGCACCTGCGACAATCGGAGCCGGTAAACCTGACCCTGGAGGAAGTTGTATTCCTTGGGGGCGGTGAGACCGGTGGCCTCGTCGTTGAATGCGCCACCGGGCAGTTGCCAGGTGACCTTCATCCCGGCCGGACCGGTGAACCGGATGGAGGTTCTCTGGTTGGTGATCGCGGCCCGCAGGGCGGGGTTGAGCGCCCCCACAGCCGCGACAGCACCCGGCGGCCCCATACCCGGGGTTGGAATGATTCCAGCATTCGACGGGACGGAACCGGGCGATGTGTAATTCGCGGCCACCACATTGGTGTCGGCACCCATCACACCCGGAACGTGAGCCCGAACGACCCCGCCCCCGCTCACGGTTGCCGTTCCCGCAGGATAAGCTCCCTGCTGAGTCGTCGGCATCGTACTCCGAGCGGTTGTCAGGGTGATGGGCTCACCGGTTGGCCCCTGCACACCCGGAGCGATCATGGGTCGGGTGATTTTCCCAAACCCGTCAGTCGCATCCGTTTTTTTCGCGTTGGGGCCGTCAGTGCTGACGCACCCGCCACTAAACCCAGCCAACATCACTAACGTCGTCGCGGTACGCTTCATACTTCCCCCCGAGCGGTCGTCGCACCCCCAGGACCGTTTCCCGAGCGGCCCACCCTGACGGGCAGGGGGACGGGTGGTCCTTGCGAACGAGAGTTTGTGCGCTTTGTCGCGTCAGAAGAGATTTCGGCACCGGAAACCCTCAAACTTTGCTCAAACTCGGAACGACTCGTACTCCACGCGGAAACCGCAAAATCCCCGCAAATTGTGGAATTGTGTGAATAGAGGCAGTCTGCGTCGGGCAGGGGTACTCTCCACAAGGGAGGAAGTGAGAAAAAGCCACCCTCCTGATACAGGCAGCCCCTGAGGCTCTCTCATTCCAGGAGAAAGCATCGGTCTAACGGGAGTACGATGCTCCTGCCGAGCCGCACCACTTAGGCGTTGGGCAGGAGAAAGGATACCCGATTAGGGCGAGCGGGCGTCAGCCCGCCGGTGCTTGACCCGATTAGGGGGAGCGGCGCGGCGTCAGCCCGCCGGTGCTTGACCTCAAGCGTCTGCGAACCTTCAGTTCCAACCGGCGGCCTTACGACTCGCCGCTCGCTCGGAACTCGGTCGCGAAACTCACGGGTCTATTAGCTCCTGCCCCCCGCCTTACTGTGCAGGTGCGATGCAAAACGCCTCGGGCGGCTCGCCACCGCCCGATGACACGCCAGACATCAGGACTGAGTGGATTTGGCCGTTCCCGCATAGTCCTCCAGCATCTCGAACTGCTTTCCGAAGTCGTGTTCGCTGACCCCTATCGGGCTCTTGAAGAAGCAGGCG
>PLDW01000340.1 GCA_003136315.1 Gemmataceae bacterium
ATTTACGAAATGGACATCTAGCCCGCGTTCCTGGCCAAGTGAAAGGAGAACTCCCACGGATGGAACGCGGCCAACTTCGGGTGGGGAGGCGACACGGTCCAAAACGTCATATGGCGGCTGCAAAACGGCGAACTGGATTGGGCGAACCCAAAAGTGATCGTCGTCATGGCTGGCAGGAACAATCTCGGTGGGCTCGCTCTGGCGGGGACTACGTGAAAGTGGACGGGGTCACCAAGGACAGAAAGCGGTCGTGGCGACCTGCCTGGAGAAGGTATCAAAGGCAGTGGTCGTCCTAATAGGCATCACCCCGCGGAACGACAACGCGGCCGCCGCGGCGGCCATCGGCAAGATCAACGACAACCTGCCAAGATCACCGACGGGAAGAATATTCGGTTCCTGAACGTCAACTCGCTCACAACTCTCACACTCGCGATTCGCGTTCGGTCGCATCTTGATCCCTGTGGATCACAACTCCCCAGTCCCAGCCTATCCAGGGGTTTTCACACATTCACTGTCGGTCTCGTCGCTTGTTTGGGGATGTGTCAATGTCCAGGTTGAACCCGAGTGCTCGGGCGACCCAGACGACCCAGGGGGAGGGCTTACCCCCGTGTTCTCTCCAGGAGATTTCCGATGTACACACCCGTTCCCCAAAACCAACCTCAGCAGTCTCGCTCGGACACCGCCCCAACGACCACTCGGCCCAACACGCCAGCCGGGTATCGCTCGCCCGAATTTCATCGCCTCGGTTCCCTTGACCGCGTCCAACTCGGCTACAAGGGGAATAACTACGACGGTGCTTCGCGGTATTGGTACAACGAGTAATTTTGCTGATCGCCTCATCCTCCCCGTGTTNNACCCGTCAACACGATTCCGATTTCATCAACAGGTGGTTACCTTGGAGACCCGATTCCTCCGGCTCGCTCTACTCGCCTGCCTCACCCGACTCGGTGGAGTGGGGGCAAGCGATGCCCGTGGACGCGAGAAGCCGCTGGGCGAATGCTCACGCTGTCGCTGCCTGCGGGCGTACCCGCCCTGCACGCCCGAGTGCCAGCGACAATTCAGCCACTACGGCTACCACCGGGGCGGTTACGGTCACAACTGGTAGTTGCCTCTCGAAACTGGCCGAGACTGTTGCTCGCCCGGTTGGGTGTCGCATATGACAGATGCATTGCGACCTGATCTCCTGGCGACATCAGTGATGTCAACGAAGCCAGCACTCTCACTACCGCGAGGGAGCGGCAAGACCACCCGATGAACACCCTCTCCGTCCATTCAGGTTCTGGGACAACTCGCTGTGGAGTTCCACCCCAGTAGGAACAGGAAATTCACCACGTGATCGCTGGGCATCGTGTTGACACGCGGCACGAAAGTCTTCACAATAGTGCGGGGCATGCCTTTGCCTGAACACCGCATTATTGTCCAGGCGAGCCCACCTGACGCTTTGAACCCCTTGAGGAGCGGATGTGAATCGGAATTGGGCGACAACCCGAGACTACCAGACCTTATCCCGATCACCGTAAGAAGGGGGTCCAGGCAGAACATCCTATTGGTGCTCTCATTGAGCGACCAAGGCCAGGGGCAACCCGCTGAAACGATTTTCCGCTGCCGCTATGGGTGAGTCCAGAGTGGATTCACTCTATTACCTGTTCACCCTTCGTTCGAGGGGTTTTCTCCGCTAGGGAGGGTCACCCGTGTTACACATCTGGTGGAAACGCTGCGAAGGGTGGATGACACGCTCACGTGAACTCCGGACGTGCTCTCCAGTGCTCTGGATGCGGCCGGTCCTGGCCGAGCTCGAATCCCGGATCAACCCTGGTCAGGCACCCCTGACACCGCCGGAGATCGAGGCGGCCTATGGGTTTAGTCAAATCAAACTCCCGGGCGGTTATCCCGCCAACGGGGAAGGGCAGACAATTGCCATCATTGAGCAAGGCTACACTCCCCTGAATGAGATCACGGCGTCGCTGAGTGCTTTTGACTCGGGCGGAGGCTACTTCCCCAGTCTCCCCCGTGTGCCAAACCTCCTAGAAGTGGATCTCAGCGGCGGTAATAACGCGGGGACGGAAGAGGAAACCTTACTAGATGTGGAGTGGGCGCACGCCCTCGCACCCGCCGCGAATATCATCATTTTCGATGCCGCGTTGGGTAATTCGTATGCCGAGGAGATATCAAACTTCATGGCAGCGGTGTATGATGCTACACAGTATGATGGCCCCCTCGGCCAAGTCTCTGTCGTTTCGATGAGCTATGGCTTTCCAGAGAGCGTAGTGCCTGTCAACCTACTGTCAGCATACGACTCAATCTTCACCACGCCTGCCAACCATGTCGGCATTACTTTCTTGGCCTCCTCCGGTGATGATGGCGAGGGGACACAGCTGTACTCGCCCACCGACTACCAACCCCCGGAATATCCTTCAATATCACCTAACGTCGTCGCTGTCGGCGGCACAACGCTGGTGATTCCATCCACCGACACTTCATTTACTTATCCGGGTGTGGCGACAACCCCGGACGGAATCGGAGAATCCGCCTGGGGTACTGGTGATACAAGCGATGGACGCCTCACCACTCCAGTAGGAAACGGCGGGACTGGGGGCGGAATCAGTGCAATCGAACCTGAGCCATCCTACCAGATCAACTACGGGCTCGACTACACGATATCTGGATATAATGGACGCACTGCGCCGGATGTGTCACTCGATGCGGACCCAAATACTGGTGTTCTGCTTTACGATCTCAATGGTTGGGATTCCGTCGGGGGCACCAGTTTCTCCACTCCCGCTTGGGCTGCGATCATCGCGATTGCCGATGAGGCCAGAGCTGCGGATAACGAAACTTCACTGGAAGGCCGAACACAAACGCTCTCGATGCTTTATCAATTGTCGGCGAACGATTACCACGACATCACCCAGGGGAGTGGCGGCTACAGCGCAGGACCGGGATACGACCTCGCCACTGGCCTCGGTACTCCCGTGGCCAGTCGAATCGTGGGTGACCTGTGGGGCCAGGCACCCCCTGTTGCCATTGACCATTCATACAGCATGACTTCTGGCACCTCCTTATCGGTCTCGGCTGCCAGTGGTCTCCTTCTTAACGACACCGATCCTCTCGACGAATCACTATCAGTCATTCCGTATACTGCCAGTACCGCACATGGATCAGTCATTGTCAATACTGATGGATCATTTATATATCAAGCGAATAATAGTTATTCTGGTACAGATACTTTTACGTACATGGTTTTGGACACTGGCACCGGGGTTGGGAGTACCGCCACGGTCACCATCACGGTCGAGCAGGGACTGCCGGATCTGGCCCCGTACACACCCACAGGGTGGAGCGGGCCACTTGTAGTATCTACCCAGTCAGGTATTACAACCACCGGCACCACCTTCACAACCGCAGACACGATCTACATCGACTGGGCATTCATCAATCAGGGGAACGCAGCCATCACCACAGGTTTCCAGACCGAAGCGATCGTTGATGGCACGGAGGTTCATACATGGACAACCAACGCTCCGTTGAACCCAAACGAATTCACGGATGTTATCAATTTCAGCATTGGTGAGCTTTCGGCGGGTACACATACGATTACCATCATCGCCGATTATCTTAATCAGATCACCGAGAGTAACAAGAACAACAATACTGAGACCTACACGTTCACTGTCGTGACTGCAGGGTTGCCAGACCTTGCCCCGTACACTCCGTCCGGTTGGAGCGGTCCAGTCGTCGTTTCCATCCTGGCTGGCACCACCACAGATGCTTCTACCATTACCACTTCCGAGACGGCTTATCTCGACTGGGCATTTCTCAACCAGGGGAATGCCGCGGTGACGACCGCGTTTGAGGTTGAACTCCTCCTGGATGGAACACAGATCCAGACATGGTCGCCTGGAGTTCCGCTGGACCCGAACTACTACACGCACATTAACGATTATAGCCTGGGAGAACTCTCACCGGGAATCCACACCGTCACACTGGTCGCCGATTCCCTGGATCAGGTGGCAGAATCCGACAAGACCAACAACACCGCCAGTTACACATTCACTGTCACCCAGCCGCCACTTCCGGACCTCGCGCCATACACACCAAGTGGTTGGAGTGGCGGTCTGGTGGTGTCCACGCTGGCGGGCGACACGACCACAGCCACAGCGATTAGCACTTCCAACACGGTCTACATCGACTGGGCGTTCATCAATCAAGGAAATGCCCCTGTTACCAACAGCTACCAGACTGAATTGTTGTTGGATGGCACTATGATCCAGACGTGGAGCGGCCCGGTTCCCCTCGATCCGACCTACTACACTGACATCACCGACTACAGCCTGGGTCAACTTTCCGTCGGCAGCCATACCGTCACAGTGATCGCGGATTATCTGGATCAGGTGACCGAGTCGGACAAGACGAATAATACCCAGACTTATACATTCACCGTCTCACAACCCAGTCTACCCGATCTGGCCCCATTCACACCATCGGGTTGGAGTGGACCGGTGGTGATCTCCACCGAATCGGGGAACACGATCTCAACTTCCTCCATCACGACCGCAGATAGTTTGTATCTGGACTGGGCATTTATCAACCAGGGCAGTGTGGCGATCACAACCTCGTTTTCGACAGAGTTGCTCCTGGACGGGGTAATGATCTACTCCTGGCCAGCGAATGTCCCTCTTGACCCCGATTACTATACCCACATCAATGATTACGATCTGGGCCAACTCGCAGCCGGAAGCCATACTGTCACCCTGGTGGCGGATTATCTGGATCAGGTGAACGAGATCAGCAAAACCAATAACGCCGCGAGTTACACGTTCACTGTCACGGCACCGGCACTCCCGGATCTGGCGCCGTACACCCCATTGGGCTGGAGCGGTCCGGTTGTGGTCTCAACCCAATCCGGAAGTACGACCAACGCGACGACGATCACCAACTCAGACACCTTGTACCTCGACTGGGCTTTTGTGAACCAGGGTAACGCGACCATTTCCGATGCATTTCACACCGAACTGTTACTTGATGGCACTCAGGTCCACACCTGGGTGAGCGACCCACCCATAGCCCCATCCATCTACACATATGTCGAGAACTTTAGTCTTGGGCAACTCACGACTGGCAGCCATACAGTCACTCTAATCACCAACTATCTGAACGAAGTGACCGAAAGTAATACCAACAACAATACGACCATCTACACTTTCACAGTCGACCAGGTTCCGGTTGTGACGAGTGACGCAGCCACCTTTGTTGACAACGGAAACAACTCATACCAGATTGAGGCGACCGGGTATCCGGCTCCAACATTCAGTTCGTCCAATCTCCCTGGCGGACTGAACCTGAGTAGCCTGGGCGTACTTAGCGGATCTCCGACGGTCGGTGTAGGGGTCTACACATTCCAGATCATCGCCACAAACGCTGCAGGAAGTTCATCGGCTCAAACCTTCACCCTGACTGTCAACGAAGCCGCTGAAATCACAAGTAGTGTTAATCCACTTCCAGGCACTGAATTCTCGCCATTTACAGTGAGTTGGTCCGGCCAAGACCCGGGTGGTCCAGGTATCGCCTCGTTCAGTATCTACGTTTCTGTGAACGGCGGCAGCTATTCAGTGTGGCAACAGAATACGAGTGCGACCTCGGCTACCTATTATGGCACGGCTGGTGATACCTACTCCTTCTACTCAATCGCCACCGACAACCTTGGCAATGTCCAATCGACTCCGCCAACCGCTCAGGCAACAACGACTGTCATTTCTCCGCCCACGGTCCCCCCCCCACCCCCGGCCAGCCCACCTCCTCCTGCATCCCCACCGCCCGCCTCGCCTCCGCTGGTGAGCCAGCCTATTCTCATTGGAGGGAGCCCGGATGGTACAGTCCAGGTCTACACTGACTCGGGTGGGACTTACACTCTCCAGGAAACTCTCCAGCCCTTTGGGAACATCCCAACGGATATCCGCACCGCCGTCGGCGACGTGAACGGGGACGGCATCCCGGACTACATCTTTGCGATTGGCCCGTCTCCTACCGATTCCAACGGGGCAGTCATTCCCGCGTCGGCAACTGAATTCAAGGTCATGGTCCTCAGTGGAGCAGCCGGGAACCCGGTCCTGGTCCAGCCGTACGATCCCTTCCTCCCGAACCCTGGTGGATCGCCGTTCACGGCCGGTGGGTTTGTCTCGGCCGGGGATTTCCTCGACAACGGACGGGATCAGATTGTCGTCTCTCCAGATCAAGAGGGCGGCCCCCGCATTGCCATCTACGACATGAACGGGGCGGCAACGGCCGGGCCACAACCCGCCACGCCGGTGGGGGTCAACACGACCGAGATCAACCCCGGTTCTGGGCTGACGCGGATCAACAATTTCCTGTCGGTCAACGCGAACTTCCGTGGAGGTGCCCGAACGGCGGTCGGTGACCTGAACGGAGACGGCGTTCCCGACCTGGCGATCGCTGCGGGCTTTGGAGGCGGTCCGGCGGTCCTGGTCATCAACGGGACTAAAGTCCCCACTACCACCGGGTTCACCCCATCAGACGACCTGATCGGCAACTTCTTTGCCTTCAACTCCACTTTGCGGGATGGGGCGTATCTGGCGATCGGCGATGTCCTCGGAAATGGCCAACAGGATCTGATCCTCGGTCCGGGGGCCGGTGGACCGGCCGAGGTGGAAATCCTTAGCGGGGAGCAGATCGTCAACAACGGGGCAGTCGCAGCAATTGCCAACCCGGTCGGATTATTTACCCCAACGGGGCTCGGGCCGGATGGGTCCGGGATGCGAGTGGCGGCAACCCCGAGCGGGATTGGGGACCAGGTGAACGTGGTGGTTGGGGCCGGGCGGAACATGCCTGGGGTGGTCAAGGTGTATCCAGGCACCGGATTCACCAGCGGGAGCGCCAGTGAACCGACTGGGGGCCAGATTCTCAACCCCTACGACGGGACAGCCTTGGCTGACGGGATCTTCGTCGGCTGAACCGAAACCGATACTCCTCTCGACACTCTGTTGAACACTCAGATTCAGACGAGGTGGACATGCTTGTCGGGAGCCATAACTGGGCCGGGCAGGCCCACTACGGGAACAACCTGGAGGCGATTGTACATTTGCGTGGCTCGGCTTCCGATCCGTTTGCCGTCGATTCCCGTCATCACCTCGACGCCTGCCTCGCCGAGAGCGAACTCTTCGATCGCTCCAAACTCAATGACTACAGGGCGATCCAGGTCGCCTTGCACGGCGGCCCGACACGGGACAACGGAGACGCGGCTGGCTGCAGTAACCTGGCCCCGGGAATGGGCCTGTACGACGACTCAAAGGCGAGGCTCCTCCTCGACCGTGGTGCCGATCACCCCCCGCCACCAGCGCGCAGCACCAGCCCGGCCGCGACCACCTGGACCTTGTTCCGCTTCACGGAATGCTACACCCTGTAGCCGGTGCTCGGGGCGGGCCTCGGCCACCACGTCGGCCAGACACCGCTGGACGTCCGGCCAGCCCGTTGGCCGTCTCGTACCGCCTGGGCCGGTCCTCCTCCAGCGCCTTCAGCACCACCCAGTCCAGTTCCCCACGCAGCAACTTCGCCGGTCTCTTCGGCTCGGTGCCCCGGTTGGCGGCAACGTTCGGCAGGTCGTCGGCGGAAGTTTCGTAGAAGGCCGCGTAAGTGAGCCCGCCGGGCACCGAGGGCACGGGTGTCGGGTCAGCGGGAGTACCACGCCGCCCGCAGCCGAGGGCCGCCGCCCCGAAGGCAGCGAGTGTCACCAAGCAGTCCCGATGAGAATCAAACCTCTCAACGCAAATGCTTATCCGATAAGCACCTTAAATCAATCGGCCAATGCGAGTAATGCATATTCCGGTGCAGTAGGCATTATCGACACCCAGGAAGGCAGTGCAGATGGCCCGCCGACTCCCCGTTGCTGTTGTGAGGGCCATGTGGTGAGCCACCTTCGGCGGGGGTTGTGGATCAGCGGTCACGCGAACCCCGCCGATGACGGACCAACCATTGGTGGAGCCCCGCGAGCGCCAAGGCGGCGAACGGCCAACCGACCCAGGGGGCCAACTGTGACCACGCCGGCAGCGGGGCGGCCGTCTCGACCTCGAAGCACACTGGCCCGGCGCGTGGCGGCTCGCCGACCTCAACCTCAACCTGCCAGCGGCCCGGCCCGGTCAATTCGAACGTAGCGGCGCGGAACAACTTATTCGTCGCAGTCTCCTGGGTGGCCGGCCGTCGCTCCTGGCAGCACGCCCGGCCGGGCGGGTGGACCGACACCATGACCGGCACGTCCAGCCGTACCCGGCCGGTGGCGGCGTCCTGCACCAGTACGCTCACATCCACCGGCCCTGCCCGCGGCGGCACCGGGGCGGTGAACACCGCGACCCGATATCCGGCCTTCTCTCCCGAGAAGCGCAGCTCGCCGCCGTCAGCGAGGGCGTCGGACGGGGTCGTGGCGGCGGCGAAGAGCACCCACAGGAAAACGGTCCGCGACATTGCATCACCCCGGCATCAGGCCGCGCATCTGCATCGGCTGGCAAATCACCCACACCCCGGCCATGAACAGCAGCGTCAGTATCGCTGCCCACGGCGCGAATGCCCGGAGGGGCCGTCCGCCGCTCGTCGCCTCCGCCTGGGCGATCCGATAGCCCACGGTGAACGAGAGCAACAGGCCCAGATCGAGGGCGAGGATTTCGAGCTTCAGCAACCAGTCGCCCACCGGCCGACAGCAGGCGCACACCCACTCCGGGGCGCCGAGCCCAGCCCAGCCGTGGTCGGCGAGGAACCGCTGTGCGACCGGCACAGCCGCGTCGTAACCGGTCAGGAGATGGAAGCAGTAGTGGCTCAGCCACATGGCGAAGCCGAGCGGCGCCAGGGCGTAGGCAAACCTCACCGCCACGTCCCACCGCCGGCCCCGCAGCCGCCCCCACGCCCGGCTCGCCGCGGCGGCCCCGCCCACCAGCAGCGCCGGGGCCACCACCAGGGCAAAGAGGTAAAACCCCGTCACACCCCAGACCGGCGAGCGGGCGCCAGCCCAGGCGGTGAGCCGGCCCTCCCACGCGACCATCGGCTCGACCATTCCGGCGGCGTTCGCGAAGGCGCCGAAGACCAGTAGCACCACCAGGGCGGCAAGGTCTGGTCGGCGCGAGAACCGGCCAACGCCAGACCGCGGGCGGTCGGGGTGGGCCAACTCGGCGCCAGGCGGGGCGGCCGCGAGGGCGATGTTGTCGTGCGGGCAGGCATGGACACAGTCGAGGCAGAGGGTGCAGTCGACGTTGCCGGCTTTCCGAGGCAGGTACAGGCCCAACTCGCAGCCGGGGATACCGTCGCGGCCACGGATGCAATCCTTCGTCCGGCAGGCCGCGCATACCTTCGGGTCGCGCACCACCATGCCCAGCGGCGACTGCAGCGACTGCACGAAGTTGAATTGCCCAATCGGGCAAACGTACTTGCAGAAGGTCGCGCCACGGAACAGCCCGTCCACGACCAGGGCGCCTGCGAAGTAGCCGACGATGATCCAGGCAGTCAGCCACGGGCTGTCCCAGAGAGCGAACGCCTCGTAGCTCCACAGGAATACTGCCACCAGGCCGACGGCTGGCCACTTGTTTCGCAGCCGCCGTGGCCACGGCCGACTGGCCGGCAGCCAGCGGCGGGCCAGCGCCCGTGGCAACATGAACGGGCAGGCGGTGCAGAAGATGTTGCCGGCCGCCAGCAGCCCGAGGATCAAGAGGCCCCGCCAGTGGGTCCAGGGCAGGACGCCGGCCAAGTTCATCGGCGCTGCTTCCGGGCCTGCGAGTCCGTCCACGACAACCGCCGCCGCAAGCGCCAACAGCGGCAGTTGCAGCACGGGGCGGGCGTACCTCCACCGCAGGAACTTCCCGAGCAGCGGCACGCGGAGCAGGTCGAGCCCGGCGCGGGTGGCGGGGGCCGAAGACGATGTGATCACATCAAGGGGGATCCGCTTGGTCGCAGAACTGGCGGCCGGAAGCGGACCCCGGGCAGCAGGCATTGCGGCCCGGGCGGGGGACAGTAGCCGGACGCCGAGGGCGGCCAGCGGCAGCAAGAAGGCCACCGACCCAGGCACCCACATCAGGACGCCGGCCGCGGCCTGGTCGTCCAGCGGCGACCCGCCAGCGAGTTGCGGGACTTCCGCGTAATAGGGGTAGAGCACCCGGTCGGAGAACGCGAGCAGGGCGGCCAGCAATGTGTTCGACACGTCGGCCAGGATCAGGTACGGCACCAGCAACCACAGCGACCACCGCGGCCGGGTCGGATAAGGTCGCAAGACCGGGTGCCAGAATAGGAGCCCGGTCCCCAAGAAGCAGACGTGTTGCAGATAGTGCAGGCTCGGCGAGCGCAGGGCAAGGTCGTACACCGGCGGGACGTGCCACAGCCAGGTCGTGGCGGTGAACAGCACCCACGCCGTCACGGGTTGGGCCAACCAACTGGCGAGCCGGCGCAGCTCCGGCACGCCGAATAGCGGCCCGACCCAGCGGGCGCGAACCGGCCCCGGTAGCCCGTGGATCAGGGGCAAGAGCGGGTCGCCCAGCCACACGAGCGGCGGCACCACCATCATGAGCAGCAGGTGCTGCACCATGTGGACCGACAGCAGCAGGGCCGAGAACGGTTCGATCGGCGAGGCCAGCGCCAGGGCCAGCGCCGCCAGCCCGCCCAGGAACGCGGCAGGCTGGCCGGGCCGCCACCGGGCCGGGTCGCGGCGGTGGTAGCTTCGCCAGCCGCGCAGGTAGACGGCAGCGGTGACGACCAGCGTGGCCAGGAGCCACGGCTCCCACGGCCAGGACCGCAGGGCAGCGTCGAGCGTTGGGGTCATTGCGTCGGCGTCCGTGACGGCGGCCGGCCCGCCGGCCGCAGGGCGACCAGGAAGTCGGCCAGGGCGTCCATCTCGGCCGGGCTGACGTGCTTGCCGTAGGCCGGCATGTTGCCGCCGCCCGGCGTGCCGTTACTCACCTGGTCGATCAACTGGTCGCGGGTCAGCCGGGCACCGACACCGGAGAGGTCCGGGCCGCGCCGGCCGCCGCTCCCCTCCAGAGCGTGGCAGTCCCGGCAGCTCTTGTTCTGGAACACGGCCGCCCCGGCCAGCTCCCGCGGGGCGGACCGAGCGACGACCTTCTCCGGCACCGGCGCCCCGCTCCAGGCCCCCATGTGTGGCGACCAGTCGGCGGTGGCCCCGGCGTAGCTCAGCACCGCCAGGGCCACGCCGCCGACCAGCACCGTCAGCACCGCCACCGGCCGGCGGCTCGGGGCCCGCTCGCCGCGGTTGGAGACAAAAGGCACCAGCAACAATCCAAGCACCAAGAAGGCCGGGAAGACCAGCATCAGGAAGGTTTCCATCCCGGGAGGGGCGAGCGACAGCAACCCGAAGGTCCACAGGAACGGCCAGTCCGGCCGCGGGTTCGCCCCCTGTACCGCTGGGTCCGGCAGCCCACTCGGCCCCTTCGGCCCAGCCACCGCCGCGAGCACCACTACCAGGATCACCACCAGGGCCGAGAACAGGGCGTCCTTGCGAAGCGCCTCACCCAGGAACGGCACACCGCGCCTCAACTCCCGCTCGTAGGCGGCGTCGTAGGTTTTCGGGTCGACCTTCTCGCCGGGCACTGGCGGCGTGCTGATGCCCCTGGTCAGTACAAGCCACAGGTGGGCTGCCAGCACGGTCAGCAGCAGGCCGGGAAGGATGAAGACATGCAGCGCGAAGAACCGACTGAGCGTGTCGCCGCCGATCACCGGGCCGCCCAGGAGCAGCGTCACGACCGCCGGCCCGAGCACCGGCACCCGCCCGGCCATCGACGCACCGACGCCCAGGCCCCAGTAGGCGTCTGCGTCCCACCGCAGTACCTGGCCGGAGAACGCCAGGCCGAGCGTCAGCAGCAGCAGGAAGACGCCCAGCACCCAGGTCAGCTCGCGCGGGTACTTATAAGCCCCGTGCAGGAACACCTGCGTCATATGTACCAGCACCATGACGACCATCAGCGACCCGGACCAGTAGTGGACCGACCGCAGGAACCAGCCGAGCGGCTGTCGGTAGTTCAGGTACTGCAGGCTCTGGTAGGCCTGGTCGGCCGCGGGCACGTAGACCAGGGCGAGTCCGATCCCCGTAAGGATCTGGAGGAACAACAGCGTCATGGAGGCGCTGCCGAAGATGTAGAACCAGCCCTTCGGGCCGGCAGCTGCCCGCGGGATCGGGTGCTGCAGCACCGGCAGCAGGACCTCGCGGACCTTCAGCCGGGCGTCGAACCAGCTCCCGACCGCCCGCAACCATCGCTTCATGAGCACTCCTCCCCCTGCGGGTTCAGGCCGAATCGCTCCTCGGCCGCCGCGTCCGCAGCCCGAGCTGCACCACCTCCGAGGGCTTGTCCAGCGTGTCCTGCAGCGTCGGCAGGTGGGGCGCCTGGACCTCCAGTTGCCCGTCGCGCACCCGCCAGACGTAGCGGTACAGCCCCCGCGGCGGCGGCCCGGACGCATGCTCGCCGTTCTCGTAGTAGACCCCGCCGTGGCACGGGCAGAGGAATAACCCAGCCTGCGGCGACCACGTCACCGGGCAACCCAGGTGCGTGCAGTTGACGGCGAACACCCAGAACTGGTCCTGCCCCTGTTCGTCCCTGCCCAGGTAGCGGACATAGCACGCAGTGTTGGCGGCCATCCCATCCCACGGCTGGTGGATCGGGTTGACGAACGTCTCCCGCCGGGCCTCGTTGACCGGGAACTTCCCCACCGGCCCCAGCGTCACCCATTCCACCGGGCGATTGCGCAGAGCACCGAGGAAGTAGCCGACCAGCGGCACTCCAGCGGCCGCCGCGGCCAGACCGCACACACCCGTCGTGAGCAGGAAGCCCCTCCGATCCGGCGGACCCGTCGACGGTTCGGGCGCGGGGGGCTGTGAACTGTGCTCCGACACCGCTCGCCTCCTCATATCAAGGCTCAAACCCGTACCCGATGAGACGGTCTCATGCTGGTGGGACCGGCGTCCCGCCGGTCTTCTGCGGCACGACCGGCAGGACGCCGGTCCCACCAAACCCCAAAGCAACACCCTCACCAGGTACATGTATCAGGGCAGCGGAAACCCGCCCCGCGCGACCGTCCCGGCCGCAGCGGCACTGCGGCCGGTGCCGTCCTTCCGCCAGGACGCCAGCAGGGCCGACAGGTCCTCCACCTCCTGGGCGGAGAGCGGCTGGAACCCGGCCGGCCGGCCGAACGAAGGGGAAAAGCCCGGCATGCCCAGGTCGGGCCGGCCGGTGATCACGTACCGCCGCAGAGCTTGATCGCTGCAGAGTGTCAGGAACGCCGGGTCGTGGATCGCCCCGGCATCGCTCCCCTGCCCGTGGTCACCGTGACAGCCGGCGCACGCCCGGGCGAACACCACTATGCCGCGGGCGGAACTCTCGCCGTCGGTGGCGGGGCTCGCGGCCGCATAGGCGGGGACCGCCGCTGGTGACACCGTGGCAGGGTGCCACCTCCGCTTGATCCCGTCGGCGAGCACGCGCACCTGCTCGGCGGTCAGCGGGCCGCCCTTGGCCTGGTCGAACGGGGGCATCGGCGTTCCCGGCCGGCCCTCGGCGACCGTCCGCCGCAGTTCCGCATCCGGCACGATCACCAGGAACAGCGGGTCGTTGAGCGGCGGAGCGGGCCCAAGCCGGCCGTCGGCCCCGTGGCAGCCGGAGCAGTTCTGGGCGTACAGTTTCCCGAAGTCCAGAACCTGTTCCGGCCGCACCGCGTCGTCGCCCGGTCTCGGCTTGCCGGGAGGGTCACACCCGGCCGCCGCGATCAGGCCGACGACCACCATCCCACCCCACCGATGCGCGCCCATTTCCCGCCCCCTGTCGTACCGGTTCACGGGCCGCCTGCCGGCGCGACGGCGACCTTTTCGGAGCGGACCACCACGGCCGCCGCTGTCAGACCGAACACGAACTGCGAGGTCGCGAACCAGGGCCAGTCCACGTTCGCCCGCAGCGCCGGGTTGGCCACGCTCATCAGGCCGTAACACAATCCAGTCCAGATCAGCGGCACCAACACGCCGCCGCAGGCCATCTGCCACACCACCCGCTGCGGAATCGTCGGCAGCAGCACGCCGTACAGCAAGCCGATCACCAGCGACATGGCCGCGTGGATGACGACGCCGATCAGTACAAGCGTCGGGTGCAACTGCTCCAGCTCGGCCAGGTTCGTGCCGTCGACACCCGGCAGGAGGGTGCCGGCCAGCAGGTTGACCGGGAACCAGATCGAGTGGCCGGAGAGGAGCGCCCAGGCGAAGGCCGGCAGCGGCATCACCACCCCGCCGACGAGGCCGCCCCTCACCCCCGCGGAGACCGGGTGGACCTTCAGCGGCAGCATGAACCGGTAGCCGGGCGTGCCGGGCCGGAGCCGCTCGACGGCGCCCGGGCGGGCGGCCACCGGCTCGGGCGGCGGGGCGATCATCGGCTCCTCGGCATGCCCGCGGCCGGGCAGCAGGTCGCCGACCCAGCCGACCAGGGCAGCGGCGAAGATCACGCCGCCGAGGGCCAGGAAGGCGGGGCTGGTCGCCACCCCCGCACCCATTAGCGCGACACCCAGGCCGAGCATCATCGGCCAGACGGTCGGCTTCAGCATCTCGACGTTTGGCCCCTCTTCGGGCCGGTGGAGTTCTTCGGCCATCGCTCACCGCCCCACAACGTAGACCACTGTAAACACCACTACCCAGACACCGTCGACGAAGTGCCAGTACCACGCGGTCAGCGTGACGGCGACCGGCTCCCGGCCGGGCAGATGGCCGCGGCGCCAGAGCCCCAGCACGGTGAGCAACATGACTACCCCAATTGTCACATGTGCGGCGTGGAAACCGACCAGCGTGAAGAAGGTGGTGCCGAACAGGTTCGTGCCGAGCGTCAGGCCGTGAACGGCGATCAGCGAATACCACTCGTAGGCCGTCCCGGCCAGGAACACCACGCCCAGCGCCGCTGTGGCCGCCCACCAGTGCGCGAACCCGCCCGCGCCGGCCCGCAGCGCCCGCTCGGCCCGGTGAACCGTGTAGCTGCTGGTCAGTAGGCAAACGGTGGTGCCGACCACCAGCGGCCGCGACAGCACCTCCGGCGGCGTCGGCCCGGTGATGCTCTTGCCGAGGTAGACGACGTAGCCGACCACCAGCGTGCTGAAGAACGCCGCCTCCGACGCCAAGAACGCGAGCATCCCGACCTTGCGGGGGTCGGGCCGCGGTTCCACGGCTAAGCCCACAGCCACTGCTTCCGACACGATGCCGCCCTCCGCTCATGCTGAATCGCGCGGGTTGATTTCTGCCGCCGGCCTCACAGAGGCCGGTGCTTGAGGAGTCATGGGCCGCCAGCCTCTGGGAGGTCGACCACGGACGACTACGAACCAACCCGACGTGGAGTTACTCGTACTTCCAGTCCGGGTCGTCGGGGTGTTTCAGGTCCCAGAGCGGTCGGCGGCTGCGCACCACCGGGACCGACTCGAAGTTGTAGCTCGGCGGCGGCGAGGTCGTCGCCCACTCCAGCGTCCAGGCGTCCCACGGGTCGTCGCCCGCCAGCTCGCCGTGTCGCAGCGACCAAACCAGGTTAAACGCGAAGATCAGGTAGCTCGGGGCCTGGATCAGGGCGCCGACCGTGGCGAGCTGGTTCCAGAGGTCCCAGCCGCGGCCCGGCTCGTAGGTGTAGATCCGCCGCGGCATGCCCAGCACCCCGGCGACGTGCATCGGCGCGAACGTCAGGATGAACCCGACCAGTAGCAGCCAGAACTGCCACTTCGCCAGTCGCTCCGAGAGCATCCGGCCGGTCACCTTCGGGTACCAGTAGTGGAGGCCGGCGAAAACCCCGAACACGGTTCCGCCGATGAGCACCCAGTGGAAGTGACCGACCACGAAGTAGGTGTCGTGGATCTGGAAGTTGACCGCGGCACAGGCCAGGATGATCCCGGTCAGGCCGCCGATCACGAACATCGACAAAAAGCCCAGCGCAAACAGCAGCGGCGACTTCAGAACCAGTTTACCGCCATAGAGGGTGGCCAGCCAGTTGAAGATCTTGATCCCGGTTGGGATCCCCACCAGCATGCTGGCCCCGGCGAAGAACATGTCGAGGGTGCGGCTCATGCCAACGGTGAACATGTGGTGGGCCCAGACCCCGAGGCTGATGAATACGATGGCCATGGTCGCCAGGGCCATGAACTCGTAGCCGAAGAGCACCTTCCGCGAGAAGACCGGGACCACCTCCGAGATCATGCCGAACGCCGGCAAGACCAGGATGTAGACCTCTGGGTGGCCGAAGAACCAGAACAGGTGCATCCACAAGTACGCCGACCCGCCCGCCTGCGGGTCGAAGAAGTGTGCCCCCAGGTGCCGGTCGAAGATTAGCATGACGAGGGCCGCAGTCAGCGGCGGGATGGCGACCAGGATCTGGATCGAGGTTCCGAGGATCGTCCAGACGAAGAACGGCACCTGCCGCAGCTTCATCCCCGGCGCCCGCATGCCGACAATGGTGGCGACGAAGTTGACCCCGGCGGCGATGGTGCCGACCCCGCTGACCAGCAGCCCCAGGGCCCAGCAGTCGACGCCGGGCCCGCGGGCGAACGTCTTCTCGGTCAGTGGGGCGTAGGCGAACCAGCCGATGGCCGGCGGCCCGCCGGGCACGAAGAAGCTGGCGTACACCAGCAGGCCGCCGAAGAGCGTCACCCAGAAGCCCATCGCGTTGAGCCGCGGGAACGCCATGTCGCGGGCGCCGATCATGAGCGGCACCAGGTAGTTGGCCATGCCGATAAGGATCGGCATGCCCATGAAGAACACCATCGTGGTGCCGTGCAGCGTGAAGAACTGGTTGAACGTGAGCGGCGGCAGAAAGTCGGCCCGCGGCCAGAGGAGTTGCACCCGCATCAGCACCGCCTCCAGCCCGCCGATGAGCAGGAAGGCGATGGCCATCAGCACGTACATCACGCCGATCTTCTTGTGATCGACGGTGACGACCCACTCGTGCAGGCCAGCAACGAGCGAGAGGCGTTCCCTGCTCAGTTCGGGTACGGCGGTCGCCATTTGCGTCTCTCGGGTGCCGGGGTCAGCGGAGCGTCCGTAGGTAGCCGGTGATCAGGTCGAGGTCGCGGTCGGACAGCTTGAACGACGGCATCAGGCAGCCGGGCTTGACCTGCTGCGGGTCGGCCAACCAGCGGCGTAATTCCTCAGCTGAGTTGGCCACCATGCCAGAGGCGAGTGTCTTCCGGGACATCAGGTGAGTCAGGTCCGGGGCGTAGGTGCCGCGGGCGGGGGTGCCGCGGACGGCGTGGCAGTTGACACACGACTGCGCCAGGAAGGCCCGCTTGCCGGCCGCGGCCGCCGGTTCATCCACAGCGGGTTTGGCCTCGTTTGCCAGCCACCTTTCGAACTCCGCTGGCTCGTCCGCGACCACTCGCAGCAGCATGTTGGCGTGCTGGGTGCCACAGAACTCGGCACACTGGCCCAGGAACACGCCCCGCTCGGCGGTCTGAAACCACGTCCGGTTCACCCGACCGGGGATCAGGTCGGTCTTGCCGGCCAGCCGCGGCACCCAGAAGCTGTGGATCACGTCGGCGGACTTGAGCGTCAGGTAGACCGGCCTGGGTACCCCGTCGTCGCTGGCCGGGACGTGCAGCTCGTTGGCCGTGGTGACGTGCCACTCCCGGCCGTCGTACTTCTCGTAGACGTACTCCCACCACCACTGTCGGCCGATCACGGTGACGGACAACGGCTGCGACCCGGGCGGCGGCTGGTCCTCGGGGCCGGGGCGCACCTCCCACTCGGTCCGCGCCACGACCAGGAAAAGGACGAACACGATCAGCAACGGGGCGGCCGTCCAGGCGAGTTCGATCGGCGTGCTGCCGTACACCTGGGGCGGCTCGGCCTCGCCGGCCGCGGCCCGCCGCCGGCTGCGCAGGAGCGAATAGACCAGTACCCCCTCTACTATCAGGAAGATCCCGCCCGTGATCGCGAGCACCAGGACGAACAGGCCGCGGATCGACTCCGCCTGCGGAGACGCCGGGGAGAAGACGGACAGGTTCTGGGACACGACCTCGTCGGTGGTCGCGAACAACAGCAGCCCCATCGGCTCGCCCTCCGTTCAACTCAACACCAGAGCCAGCATTAGGACGGGCAGGAAGACCAGGGACGCCCGCAGTACAGTCCGAGCCCGCTCGTCGGTGCGGTCGGCGGCGAACCGCAGGGTGGTGAGCACGAAGAGCCCGCCCAGGGTCAAGGCCACGACCGCGGCCGCCGGGCCTCCTATCCCTAGGAAAACGGGCAGCAGGCTCACGGGCACCAGCGAGAGGGCGTAGACGGTCATCTGTCGGGCGGTCCGCGTACCCCCCGGGTCGGCCACTGGCAGAACCCGCAGCCCGGCAGCGGCGTACTGGCCGCGGTAGAGCCACGCGATCGCCAGGAAGTGCGGGATCTGCCAGAGGAATACGATCAGGAACAACGCCACTGCCCCGACGTCGACCCGGCCGCGGACCGCACACCAGCCGATCACCGGCGGCAGGGCCCCGGGGACCGCACCGGCCAGCGTGCTGAGCGCGGTCCGCCGCTTTAGTGGGGTGTACACGGCCAGGTAACTCACGAGGGCGAGCAACGCAGTCAGCGCGGCGGCCGGCTGCGGCAGGGCGAACAGCAGGTACAGGAACCCGCCGAGGGTGAACCCGCCGCCGAGGGCCAGCACCTCCTCCGGCAACAATCGCCCGGCCGGGAGTGGGCGGTTGGCGGTCCGCGGCATGAGCGCGTCGGTGTACCGCTCCAGGAGCTGGTTGAGGCAACTTGCGCCGGCCGCGACGAAGGCCGTGCCGATGAGGGCGTGCACCAACCGCACCCAGTCGGCGGGCCCGGGGGCCAGCAGGCCGCCAGCGGTGACGGTGACCAGCACCAACGCAGTCAGCCGCGGCCGGACCAGTTGACGGAAATCGGTAGATGTTGCGTGCCCCGCCGACCGGGCCTTGTCGGACAGACCGGCCACGGTCGGGCAAGTGCCACCGACCATCAGGTGCTGAACGTGCTCGACGGGCATGCTGAAGCCCAGTGAGTGGTCACGGACGGGGCCGCTGCGGTCGCGACCACCAATGCAACCGGGGTGCCAACTGGCAGCTCCGCCCCCATCGATCCCTGTAAACGTCTGAATCTGTTCGACCTGGACAACCCCGGCGCCGAGGACCAGGCCGCGGCTCGGGGCTGGCTGGTAACAAAGTTACCCAAATGGTCCGCGAATGACCACGAGCAGCTGACATTTTCAACCCGGTTACGAGCCAGATCCCACTCGTACTTGAGGGGGCTCACGTCATCAGTTCCACCCACCGGGCCCGCCAGGCCGGGGGCTCGAACGGCTCTGCGAAGTACTGCGTCTCGCGCACGACCTTCCCTGCCTGGAACTCCATAATGCTCACTGTGTTGACGCGATGCCCGTCATAGGTGATCACATACTCGGTGAGCCAGAGGTCACCCCCGCCGACAATCCGGCGGACGACAAAGCCCGACGGCCTGGCCGGGTGCTGGCTGCGAAGGGCTTGCACGTTGCGTCGCCCGCGGATGCGTTCCCCTGATTGGGGATACTCGACGATGGCCTCGTCGTGATAGATCTCGTGTTCGGCGTCCTGATTACCCGCAGCGGAGGCGGCCCAGTGTCGTTCCAGGGCCGCACGGATCTCTCGCTCCTTCATCGCATGCACTCCCCGCCAGGACCACGCCTCCGACTGTCTCCCCGCCACGCTCTTACTCCAGACTGACGCTCGCGGCCCACCTTCCTGAATGCCGTTTGTTGGCTGAACGCACGCAGAATCGGGAAAAACCTGGATAGGTCGCCACGTCTGTGCTTCAGGCGCCCCTCGCACGGCAGGGGGAAGTGTTTTGTTCGCAGCACGAGGCATCCGCTTTGACCGCTGGGCACGGACACACCTGGTCTTGCTTGCATATAAGACAACGAATATATTCTTATATTTATTGGAATGAGAATTGAGGCGCAATATGTGCGGCGGAGCGAGTAATCGAGTTTCGCTTGCTCAGCGACACGGAGTCGCCAATTCAGACCAAACCGCCGGGGGCCTGGATCGCGCCGAAGACGCCCACGCAACCCGCATGATGTTTCGCGCCTGTCCGGAGCACGCTGAGGTACCAGGGAAGGTCACCCTGTGCCAGGGTCGTCGTCACGCACCCCGGGGCGGGCTGCGTGCCATCGATCCGCAAGGTCGCACCGACCGCGAGGGTGCCCCCCAGTCACGCGTCCTCGACGAGGCCGGTCCACTCGGCCCCCGTCTCGATGTAGAGGTTTGGCCGGAAGCGGCGCGCCCTCTGCGCGAAGCAGACTGGAGAGGTCCGCGCCTACTGAAAAGGGATGCAAGGCCGCGACGGTTGCCGCGGCGGTACCGAACCGACCCTCGCGATCCTTTGCAAGCATCCGCGCTATTACCAGTGCCAGTTGCTCCGGGACGTCCGGCCGCCGTTGGCGGATCGGCGGCTCCGACATCTCGGCATGCGCCTTGAGCTTCTGATAAAAAGACGAACAATCAGGCCCGGCGAATGGCGGGCTCCCCGCCAGTAGGTGATACAGCGTGCAGCCCAGACTATAAATGTCCGCGCGAATATCGACCGCGTGGCTGTTGTCACACTGCTCGGGCGCCATGTAGTCCAGCGTGCCGAGAAACTGGCCGGGCGACGTAATCTGTCCATCCCGACCCGGATCGTTCACCATCCGCGCCAGGCCCAGGTCGAGCACCTTCACCTGGCCGGAAGGCGTGAGCATGAGGTTGGACGGCTTGACGTCGCGGTGGACCAGCCCGTGTTCGTGGATGTGCTGCAACCCGAGGGCTGCCTGCCGAACGACCTCGCAAGCCTCCGTCACGGGTAACGGCCCCCGCTGCCTCACGAGTCCGTCAAGGCCGGCACCATCGACAAATTCCATAACGAAATAGGGATGCCCGGTGACTGCGCCGGCATCGTAGGCCACCACCAGATTCGGGTGAGCCAGCCGGCCAGCCAGGAGTCCCTCCTGGTGAAACCGTGCTGCGATCTGCTCGTCCCCTCCCCTCCCATAGGGAACCACCTTGATTGCTACCAGACGCTGTAGGCTGAGCTGGCGCGCCTTATAGACGATACCCATGCCACCGCGGCCGGCCTCGCCCAGGATTTCGTAGCCCGGCAACTCCGGGAAGACGGCGGGCGAAAAACGGGAGACGTAACAGAGACCGGCCGCCCACCGTTCTCCGACTTCCGCGCTCTGCCCCCCGCCTTCCGCAGCGACAGCCTCGTTATCGGACTCAAATGCCCCGGCCTCGGTGCCACGCGGCGCGCCCGCCTCGGGCCGCCCGCCGGCGACGGCAGACGGCTGGGCCGCGTGGGAATCTGTGGAGGGATCCCCCCCAGGCCCGGAGGCGGAATCGTCCCTCGCCGGCCCGACCTCCCCCAGGGCGTCGCAGAGACCGGCGTGCAGCCGCAACTGCCCCGCGAGCGCCGGGAAGCGCCGGCAATACTCGTCCAGGGTCGGGGACTCGCCCAGCTCGCGTCGCGCCAGAAACTCGCCAAAGACCAGGTCAATGGCGGGTTCCGCACCGGGGTGGAAGGAGCCGTGGAGCGCGATGTAGGCCTCGATCTCGGGGCGCTGTCCATGCAACCAACGATGGCGCTGGTTGGTGCAGAGCACGTCCGTCAGTTCTGCGGCGTTGAGCAGCCCGGCTTCAGCCAGGAACTCCTTAGTTCTGCGGCGTTGAGCAGCCCGGCTTCAGCCAGGAACTCCTTCAGGTCAGGCCCCTGACCTTGTCGCCACAGGGCGGACAACTGCGCCACGGGGCCCCCCGAAGATCCCGGACTTCGGGACAAACCAGAGGAATGGCCCGGCGTGTCGGACATGGCTATCCCCCGGATGGGGCGACACTCGAAACGGGACGGGGCGTTCGCGTTCGGCCCTCGGAACTTAGAACGTGTCCAAGATCAAAACCGTGAAGTTCGCCGAGCGTGCGAATAAGAGCAAAACGGCCGTACTCGACGTGGCATGGCCATCCTGGCCAAGCTGGGCCGACACGGGCAAGCTGCCCGTG